>DATMIN010000583.1:0-25276 GCA_035554275.1 Burkholderiaceae bacterium | reverse complement strand
CGCGTCATCGGCACCGCCGACGGCGCGCCGCAGTCGCTCTATGAACTCGACCTGAGCGGCCCGGTCGCGCTGGTGCTGGGCGCCGAAGGCAGCGGCATGCGCCAGCTCACCGCCAAGACCTGCGACGCGCTGGTGCACCTGCCGATGCGCGGCGCGGTCGAAAGCCTGAACGTGTCGGTGGCGAGCGGGGTCTGCCTCTACGAAGCGCTGCGCCAGCGTCTCAAATCCTAGAAGGAAACAGCGCCATGCCCGTCATCGACGTCAAACACCCGCTGGTCAAGCACAAGGTCGGCCTGCTGCGCGAGAACGAGATCTCGACCAAGAAGTTTCGCGAGCTGACCAACGAGCTCGCGCGGCTGCTCGCCTACGAGGCCACGTCCGACTTCCCGCTCGAGAAGACGACGATCCAGTGCTGGAGCGGCCCGACCGAGATCGAGCAGATCAGCGGCAAGAAGGTCACCGTCGTGCCGATCCTGCGCGCCGGCCTGGGCATGCTCGACGGCGTGCTCGACATGATCCCGAGCGCGAAGGTCAGCGTCGTCGGCCTGTCGCGCAACCACGAGACGCTGCAGCCCGAGAACTACTTCGAGAAGTTCGTCGGCAAGCTCGACGAGCGCACCGCGCTGATCATCGACCCGATGCTCGCGACCGCCGGCTCGATGATCGCGACGGTCGACCTGCTGAAGCAGCGCGGCTGCAAAGACATCCGCGCGCTCGTGCTGGTGGCCGCACCCGAAGGCGTGGCCGCGCTCGACAAGGCGCACCCCGACGTGCGCTGCTGGACCGCCTCGATCGACAGCCACCTGAACGAGATCGGCTACATCATCCCGGGGCTCGGCGACGCCGGCGACAAGATCTTCGGCACGAAGTGAAACGCAGCGCCGCGCCCGCGCCGGCACGTTCCTTCCGTTTACCGATCTTGACCTTTATTGTCTTGCTCGCGTCATCCGCGGCCCCTACGCTTGCGGCATGAAAAAGCTGCCGTTCGCCGCCCCGCTGCTGTACCGCCGCCGTGAGCCCGCCGAGGGCACGCTCGCCGAGGCGCGCCGCCCGTTCCGCCTGTGGATGAGCGGCAGCCTCGCGGTCGTGATGGCGGCGCTGGTGCCGCTGCGCGGCTCGGGCGAATTCGATCGCCCGCCGGCGACGCGCATCCTGCGCCTCAGCCCATTCGACGTGAGCGAGACGCTGCAGCGCATCGAACTCGCCGCGCGCGACGGTGGCCTGTCGGTGCTGGCGCGCGTGCCGGGCATGCCGTCGGCGCTGGTGCTGGCGTCGTCGGTCGGCGGCACGCTGGTCGTGATGAACGAGGCCGATTCGCGCCCGGCGATGCCGCTCAGCGTGATGGTGCGCGAGGCTCGCGGCGGCGGGGCCGAGGTGCTGGTCGATTCGCTGCCGGCCGAGGCGTGGCGGCGCGACTGGGCCGAGCTGCCGGCGTCGGTGCGGGCCGACGTGCAGGCGCTGCCGCTGCTGGTCGAGCGCGCGCTCGGCTGAGCGCGCGGTCTTTTGGGTCCAGCGCTTCAGACCCAGCCGATTCAGACCCAGCCGAGCGCGCCGACCAGCGCGCCGAGCGCCACCAGCCACATCGGGCTGAGCCGCGTGCGCAGCATCGCGACCGCCGTGACGCCGATCAGCCCGAGCGCGCCCCAGCGCCTGACCGGGTCGTGCAGGTAGGGCTCGGCGAGCACCCAGCCGGTCGAGACCAGCAGGCCGAGCGTCAGCGGCGTGAGGCCGGCGGTGAACGCGCGCACGCCGCGCGTCTCGCGCCGCCGCGTGCCCCAGCGCGTCGCCCAGAGCGAGAGCAAGGTCGAGGGAACGAGGATGCCGGTCATCGTCGCGAGCATGCCGAGCGCGCCGGCGACGTTCCAGCCGAGCACCGCGACGAACAGCACGTTCGGCCCCGGCGCGGCCTGCGCGATCGCGATCGACGCGCTGAACTGCGCGTCGGTGAGCCAGTGGTGCTCGGCGACGATGTAGCGGTGCATGTCGGGCACGGTCGTGATCGCGCCGCCGACCGCGAGCAGGCTCAGCACGAGAAAGTGCAGGAACAGGCCGAACAGGTCGGTGCCGTCGAGCTTCATAGGGTCGTCCTGCGCGCTGCGCGCTCCGGAATGAGCGCTTGGGAGCGGCCCGGCGCGCTCATGGCCGCAGCCTGCACCACGCGATCGCGATCGCGACGAGGCCGAGCACGCCGAGCACCCACGCGAGCGGCAGGCGCAGCCACGCGGTCGCGAGCAGCGTCAGCGTCGCCAGCGTCAGGCCGATCGGCACGCCGACGACGTTGCGGCGCAGCGTGCCGAGCAGCTTCAGGCCGGTCGAGAGCACCAGGCCGGCGGCCACCGCGCCCATGCCGCGCAGCGCGCCGGTGACGGCCGGCAGCTCGACGAAGTGCGCGTACAACGCCGTCAGCGCGAGCACCACGAGCAACGGCGCGAGCAGCATGCCGCCGAGCGCGGCGAGCGCGCCGCGCGTGCCGAAGCTGCGGTCGCCGAACATCAGCGCGAGGTTGACGACATTCGGCCCCGGCAGCACCTGGCTGACCGCGAGCATCTCGACGAACTCTTCCTTCGTGAGCCAGTGCAGCCGTTCGACGAGTTCGCGCTGCGCGACCGGCAGCACGCCGCCGAAGCCCTGCAGCGCGAGCCGGTTGAACGCGAGAAACAGCTCGCGCAGCGACGCCGGCGCAGCGCTGGGTGAGGCGGGCGCGGGGGTCACGCGACCACCACCCGCTGCCGGCCGACCCACACGCTCAACCCGATCGCGACCAGCAGCCACGCCAGAGCGAACCAGTGCAGCGGCGCATAGCCGGCGTGCGCGATCAGCCAGCCGCCGCTGCCGGCGCCCACCGCCTGGCCGAGATAGATCGCCGAGGTGTTCAGCGCCATCAGCGCCGGCGCGAGCGCGGGCGCGGCCAGGCTCAGGCGCGCCTGCTGCGCCGAGTTCGACGAGAAGCAGCCGAGCGCCCACGGCACCGCGACCAGCGCGGCGGCGATCAGCGCCGTGCCGAGCGGCCACAGCAGCAGCGAGAATGCGATCAGCGTCAGCGTCGCGGCGACGGCGCGCCCGGGGCCGACGCGATCGATCACGCGCGTCAGCACGATGTTGCCGATCAGCCCGAACGCGCCGAACCAGGTCAGCAGCAGCGTGATCTGCTCGGTGCTCGCGCCGAGCGTATGGCGGTAGTACGGCGCGAAGTACGAGAACAGCGTGAACTGGCCGGCGCCCGACAGGGCCGTGACGAGCACCATCGCCATCAGCACCGGGTTGCCGAGGACGCCTCTCCAGGCCCGCAGCGACAGCGCGGCCGGGCGCACGCCGTCGGGCATCACGACGTAGACCCACAGCGCCGCGACGAGCGCGAGCCCGGCGATCACGTCGAACGCGACGGCCCAGCCGAAGCGCTCGCCGATCCATGCCGAAAGCGGCAGCCCCAGCACCGACGCGAGCGACCAGCCGAGGAAGATGAACGTGATTGCGCGGCCGCGCTCGTGCGGCGGCGCCATGAAGCCGATCGCGGCGGCGGCCTGCGGCGTGAACACCGCGGCGGCGAGCATCGTCGCGGCGCGCACCGGCCACAGCGCCGCGTAGCTCGGCATCAGCGCGCTGAGCGCATGGCCGGCGGCGTACCAGAGCAGTGCCAGCGCGAGCAGGCGGCGCCGGTCGAACGCCGCGACCCAGCCGGCCAGCAGCGGCGCGCCGAACGCCACCGTCGCCGCGGCGATCGCGATCAGCTGGCCGGCGAGCGCGACCGACACGTCGAGCGAGCGCGAGAGGTCGTTGAGCGTGCCGGCCGGCGCCATCAGGCCGCAGCCGGTCACGAAATTGCCGAACATCAGCGCCCAGCGCGCCGGGCCGAGCCGTGCCGTCAACGAAGCACCTTCAGCGCGTCCGGATTCAGGATGTGGCTCGGGTGGCCGTTGATGAAGTTCACGACGTTGTCGAACGCGGCGCGGAAGTACGTCTCGTAGCTGTCCTGCTCGACGTAGCCGACGTGCGGCGTGCAGACCGCGTTCTCGAGCCGCAGCAGCGGGTGGCCCTGCAGGATCGGCTCGCTCTCGAACACGTCGACGGCGGCCATGCCGGGCCGGCCGCGGTTCAGCGCCGAGACCAGCGCGCCTTCCTCGATCAGCTCGGCGCGCGAGGTGTTGACGAGCAGCGCCGTCGGCTTCATGCGCGCGAGCGCGTCGTGCTTGACGATGCCGCGCGTGTTGTCGTGCAGGCGCAGGTGCAGCGAGAGCACGTCGCAGGCCTCGAAGAAGGCCTCGCAGCTCGGCGCGGCGATGAAGCCGTCCTGCACGGCGCGCTGGCGCGCCGATTCGCTGCCCCACACCGTGACGTGCATGCCGAACGCCTTGCCGTAGCCGGCGACCAGCTGGCCGATCTTGCCGTAGCCCCAGATGCCGAGCGTGCGGCCCTTGAGCACCAGGCCGAGGCCGAAGTTGGGCGGCATCGACGCCGCCTTCAGCCCCGACTGCTGCCACGCGCCGTGCTTGAGGTTGCCGATGTACTGCGGCAGCCGGCGCATCGCCGCCATGATCAGCGCCCACGTCAGCTCGGCCGGCGCGACCGGCGAGCCGACGCCCTCGGCGACCGCGATGCCCAGGCGGGTGCAGGTCTCGATGTCGATGTGCGAGCCGGCCTTGCCGGTCTGCGAGATCAGCTTGAGCTTGGGCAGCTTCTCGAGCAGCTGCTTCGGAAACTGCGTGCGTTCGCGGATCAGCACCAGCACCTCGGCATCGCGCAGCCGCACCGAGAGCTGGCCGATGCCCTTGACGGTGTTGGTGAAGACCTTGGCGTTGAGTTGCTCCATGACGCTCGCGCACTTGAGCTTGCGCACCGCGTCTTGATAGTCGTCGAGGATGATGATGTTCACGAGGGGAGGGGTCGCTGCAGCGGGTTCGTCGGGGCCTGCCGATTGTGCACGCGCCCCCCGCGACGGGGCGCAGGCGCACGCCGAGGCGAAGAAGTTCGATCCGTCGGTCTACCTCGCCGCGCGCCTCGCGCCCGACATGCTGCCGTTCACGAACCAGATCCAGATGGCGTGCGACGGCGCGAAGTTCGCCGTCGCGCGGCTCTCGGGCCCCAACGGTGTCGAACTCGGGAAGATGGGCTACCTCGGGCCGCTGCAGGCCTGAGCAGCCCGCGCGCTCAGACTTGGCCGAACTCGGCCTTGCGGCGCGCGGTGTAGTGCCACCACGGCGCGGCGGGCGCGCCGCCCATGAAATCGGTGGCGGCCATGAAGGTGTCGAGCACGCACGGGTCCTGGCGCTGGCCGGTGGCCTGGCACAGCGCGTGGTAGAGCTGCAGCGCATCGCGCCCGCGCAGCTCGGCCGGGTGCGCGATGCCGATCAACCGCAGGTCGGCGGCGAGCGACGGGCCGATGTTTGGCAGCTGCTCGAGCGCATGGCACTCGGCCGCGCTCGACGCCTTCGGCGCCTTGATCATCGCGGTGGCGGTGCTCATCGGCTCACAGCATCATGTTGTTGCGGATCAGGCCCACGGCCAAGCCCTCGAGCTCGAACTGCAACTCGCCGGCGTCGCCACTGGTGGGCACGACGATCGTCTCGAAATCGGGGTTCTCGGGGATCAGCTCGATCGCGTGGCGGGTGCGGCGGAAGCGCTTGACCGTCACGTCGTCGCCGAGGCGCGCGACGACGATCTGGCCGTTCTTCGCGTCTTTCGCGCGCTGCACCGCGAGCAGGTCGCCGTCGATGATGCCGGCGTCGCGCATGCTCATGCCGCGCACCTTCAGCAGGTAGTCGGGGCGGCGCGGGAACATGCTCGCCTCCATCACATAGGTTTGGTCGATGTGCTCCTGCGCGAGGATCGGGCTGCCCGCCGCGACGCGCCCGACCAGCGGCAGCGTCAGCTGCGCCAGGCTCGGCAGCGGCAGGCTGAACTGCTTGCCGCGCTGCTGGTTGAGCTGGCGCAGCGTCTCGGCCCGCAACCGGATGCCGCGCGAGGTGCCGCCGACCAGCTCGATCACGCCCTTGCGCGCGAGCGCCTGCAAATGCTCTTCGGCGGCGTTGGCGGAGCGAAAGCCCAGCTCGCTCGCGATCTCGGCCCGCGTCGGCGGGGCGCCGGTGCGCTCGATCGCGCTTTGCACGAGGTCGAGGATCTGCTGCTGCCGGTCGGTGAGCTTGGGCGGTTCGTACACGTCGGTATCCTCGCGGTCGCGGAGAGCGCCGGCCGAGCCTGCAAGGTTCGGCTGACGATTCATCCAGTGACTGTATTTTCATCCAGCTTCGTCAAAAATGCAAAGCCCGCCCTCGACGATCGTGGTGCTCGGCACCGGCGGCACGATCGCCGGCACCGCCGCCGACCCGGCCGATCACCTCGCGTACCGCGCCGGCTCGCTGCCGATCAGTGACCTGATCGGCGCCGCGCCGCTACCGCCGGGCTTCGCGCTCGAGGCCGAACAGGTCGCGCAGCTCGACAGCAAGGACATGGATCACGCGACCTGGCGCGCGCTCGCGCGGCGCTGCGCGTTCCACCTCGCGCGGGCCGAGGTCGCCGGCCTCGTCGTCACCCACGGCACCGACACGCTCGAAGAGACCGCGTGGTTCCTGCAACGCGTGCTCGCGCCGGCGCGGCCGGTGGTGTTGACCGCGGCGATGCGCCCGGCCACGGCGCTGCAGGCCGACGGCCCACAGAACCTGGCCGACGCGTTCGTGGTCGCGTCGGCGGCCGGTGCGCGCGGCGTGGTCGCGGTGCTGGGCGGGCAGGTGTTCGGCGCGCGCGAGGTGCGCAAGCGCCATCCGTACCGGCTCGATGCGTTCGGCGCCGGCGAGGCGGGTGTGCTCGGCGTGGTCGAGGCCGGCGTGCTGAACCGCTTTCGCGATTGGCCGGCCGATGCGGCGCTGCTCGGCCCCGACGCGTTGCCCGAGACAGCGGCCGACTGGCCGCGCGTGGCGATCGTCGCGAGCCACGCCGGCGCCGACGGCACGGTCGTGCAGGCGTTGCGCGCGGCGGGGTTTGAAGGGCTCGTCGTCGCCGCGACCGGCAACGGCAGCCTGCACTGCGAACTCGAAGCGGCGCTGCTCGAAGCGCAGCGCGCCGGCGTGCAGGTGCTGCGCAGCACCCGCTGCACCGAGGGCCGCGTGCTCGATGCCGGCGCGCCGGTGTTGGCGTCGGCCGGCGACCTGACGCCGCCGAAGGCGCGGGTCGAGCTGCTGCTGCGCCTGCTGGCGGGGCGCGCCTGAGCGCTGCGGCTCAGAGGCTGAGAGGCAATCGGATGCACGCGGGTGCATCCGATTGCCTCTCAGCCTCTCAGGCCGGGTCGTCGGTCGGGCTCTCGGACAGGTACAGCCGGTGCTCGTTCAGCACCTGCAGCGATTGCAGATCGACCGTCACCTCGGGCGGAAAGCCCTGGCGGCCCGGGCGCGCCGGCATCAGCAGCTCGTCGAGGTAATGCTCGACCAGACCCGGGTCGCGCCACAGCAGCGCGAACCGGTTCGCGATCCGCGGGAACTGCTCGGCCAGCGCCTCGGGGCGGAAGTCGTCGGGCATCTCGGCGAGCCAGTCGAGCGCATCGGTCGACAGCGCCTCGTCGCGGTGACGCAGCGGGGCCCGGTGGCGGATCCAGTCGGAGTCGGTCATCAGCGCCGGCGCCTTCGGGGCGCGGGCCTCGAACGAGGGCTCGTTCGCGCGGCGGCGCCCGGTGAGGAAGGCGAGCAGGCGGCGCATCGGCGATGGACGCGGGCGTCTTCCCCGGCCGGCGTTGCGCGTCAGGCGCCCTTGCGCGCGAAGGCGCGCGGCGCGTCGGTCTCGAAGGGCTGCGTGTCGGCAAAGCCGTGCGCCGGCAGTTGCGGCGGCTCGAAGACGAGGCCGCTGGCCGGATCGTCGACAGCACGCCGCGGCGAGATCGACATTTCGGCCGGCGCCAGCGGCGCGGCCTTGGCGGGCGGTGTGTTCGGGCTGGCGTGGCGCCAGGTCGTGATCTCTTTCTGCAGTTGCGCGACCTGCTGGCGGGCGCGCTTGACCTGCTCCTGCAGTGCATCGCGGTCGGCCTGGATCCTCCCGAGGCGGTGCTCGATCCGCTGGCGCTCGCGGCCGTGCCACCAGCGGCAGGCCAGCAGCGTGAGCACGATGCCCAGGGGCGTGAGCAACAACCAGACAGGCGTGATGTTTTGCATGGTCAGCAGCTTATCGGACGGCGACCACCAGACTTTAACGGCGGCAGCGTGCGCATTGGATCAGCGCGTGCATCAAGTTGCGCTCATCGCTTCCGATAAGCGCAAGGTGAGCCCGACGGGCCCGGCGGCGCGTTGTCGCGTGGTCTTCTTGCCGGCGTCCGATGCCGGCCGAAAGGGAATCGATGGAGGCTTGGCCTGTGCGCGCCGCGCTGTTCGCGGTCGCGTTGCTGTTGTGTTCGTACCTGCCCCACGCGGCCTGGGACATGGTTCGGCGCGCCCGCGCCCACCGCCACGCGAGCCCCTGGGGCTGGCTGCTCGGCGGCGCGGCCGCCTGGGGCACGAGCCTGTGGAGTGCGCTGCTGTTCATGCTGCTGGCGCGCCACGGCACGCTCGCGCTGTCGCACGACCCAGCGCTGCTGCTGGCGTCGTGGCTGGTCGTGCTCGGCACCGCCTTCGGCCTGCTCGCGGCCGCGGCGATCACGCTGCCCGGGTGGCCGTCGTGGGCGCGCATCGCCGGCGCGTTCGCGATCGGGCTCACGCTGTCGTGCGGCCTGCTGCTGATGTCGCTGCAGCCCGTCAACCTGTGGGCTGGCCTCTGGGCGCAGTCGTGGGCGCTGTGCGCGACGACGCTCGCCGCCTGCGGGCTGCTGGTCGCGTTCGTGCTCACCAGCGAAGGCCTGCTGCCGTTGCCGGCCCAGCCTGCGAAGTGGGGATGGGCGGGCGCGGGCCTCGCGCTGACCGGCAGCCTGTGGCTCGCGATCGGCGACGAGGTTTCACACGACGCCTCGGGCGCCGGACTGCCGACGGTGCACGCCGCGCTGCTGGCCGGCATCACGACCGCGCTCGCGCTCGGCGTGATGGCGTTCCTGTCGCGCATCGATCGCCATCTCGTCGATCGCGCCGACGGGCTCGAGCGTTCGCTGCGCCAGGCCAATTCCGATCTGCAGAAGATCGCCTACAACGACGCGCTGACCGGCCTGCCGAACCGGCTGGTGTTCGAGGACAAGCTGGTCGCCGCGGTCGGCCGCGCCGACCAGGCCCACGCGCGGCTGGCGGTGCTGTTCATCGACCTCGACGGTTTCAAGCCGATCAACGACTCGTTCGGCCACAGCAGCGGCGACGCGGTGCTGCGCCAGGTCGGCGAGCGGCTGCGCCGGCTGTCGCGCTCGGCCGACACGATGGCGCGCGTCGGCGGCGACGAGTTCCTGATGCTGCTGGAGGGCGAGGCCGACGAGCAGAACGCGGCGCAGGTCGCCACCCGCATGCTGGCCACGCTGAGCGAGCCGTACTCGATCGGCAGCCGCGAGGTCACCGTGTCGTGCTCGATCGGCATCGTGTTCTATCCCGACGGCGGCTCGAGCCCCAAGCTGATCGCGCGCGCCGACGCGGCGATGTACGCCGCCAAGCGTTCGGGCGGCGCCTGCTACTGCTTCTTCGAGCCGAGCATGGAGGCCGATGCGCACGAGCAGCTCGACCTGCAGCGCGATCTGCGCCTGGCGCTCGAGAACCACGAGCTCGAACTCTTCTACCAGCCGAAGATCGACGCGCACAGCGGCAAGATCACCGCCGCCGAGGCGCTGCTGCGCTGGAAGCACCCGACCAAGGGCATGATCGGCCCGTCCACGTTCATCCCGGTGGCCGAGCGCTTCGGCCTGATCGGCACGCTCGGCAACTGGGTCATCGAAGACGCCTGCCGCCAATCGCGCGCGTGGCGCGACAAGGGCCTGCGGATGCGCGTCGCGATCAACCTGTCGGCGTTCCAGATGCGCCAGGACGATCTGGTCGAACGCATCACCACGGCGCTCGCGCGGCACCGCATCGACCCGTCGCTGCTGACCTGCGAGATCACCGAATCGGTGGCGATGGAGGACACGCGCGCGACTCAGGTCACGTTCAAGCGCCTCGGCGACGCCGGCGTGCACCTGTCGATCGACGACTTCGGCACCGGCTACTCGAGCCTGGCCTACCTGCGCAAGCTGCCGGCCGAAGAGCTGAAGATCGACCGCAGCTTCGTGATGGACCTCGAGGGCAGCGCCGACGCGCGCGCCGTGGTCGATGCGGTGATCCACCTCGCGCACGCGCTCGGCCTGAAGGTCGTGGCCGAAGGGGTCGAGACCGCGAGCCAGCGCGACGCGCTGGTGCGCATGGGTTGCGACGAACTGCAGGGCTTTCTGTTCGCCAAGCCGATGTCGGCGCGGGCGCTGCTGCTGTGGGCCAGCGACGATCGCGAGCGCGAGGTTGCGTTCAAGGCCTCGCTGTTCAGCGAGACGCGTCCGGTGTCGGAGGAAGACGTGATGGCGCACCGCGAAGCCAAGACGACGATCGCGTCGGCGCAGCTCGAGACCGCGCTCGCTCAGTACAACGGGTTCGCGAGCACGGTCCCGAGCCAGCGCGAGTAGGCGCAAGCCAAAGCGCGTGGCCGCCGCGCCGCTTGCACGCGCGGCGCGTCTGGCGATCGTCAGATCGTGGTCGCGAAGAAGCCGAAGCGCTCGCCGGCCGCATGGCCGGCCCAGACGTCGCCGGCCACCCGCTGCTGCGCCAGCGCGATCTGAAGCCGCGAGGCCAGCACCGGCACCACGGTGACCCCGGCGATCGCGTGCACGGCGCCGAGCTTGATCACGCGCGCCGGCTTGTCGACGGCGACGATCAGGCGCTGCCCGGTCAGCAGCAGCGGCACCATGCGAAAGCCCGAGGCCACGCGGTGCGGCAGCTTGGCAGCCGCTTTCGGATCGATCGGGAACCGCGCCAAGTCGACCAGCGGGTAGCCCATCTTGTGCGCGAGGGCGGTCTGCAGATCGGAGCGCGAGACCAGCCCGCTGGCCACCAGCGCCTCGCCGAGCGGCACGTCGCGCGACTTCTGCGCCAGCGCGCGGTCGAGCTGCGCCTGCGTGACGAGGCCGAGCGCGAGCAGCGAGTGGCCGAGCGGCTTGATCGGCATGCGCTGCTGGCGGTCGAGTGCTTCGAGCAGCGTCGCCGGGCTGGCGATCCACATGCGGGCGGCGACTTCTTCCGCCGACGCGCCGAACTCGGCGCGCGAATACGCCGAGCGCGGCACGAACACGCGCTGCAGCGAGGCGTCGTCGTCGAGCGGCGCGAACAGGTACATGCCGTCGGCCCTCTCGACGCGGCCGGCGGTGCGGCCGGTCAGTGCCGGCGCGGTGCCTTCGGACTGGAGCCGGTATTCACGTTCCTGCGCCGCGGCCGGCACGCGCTCGGTCGGCATCCCGCCGGCGGGCGTGGCGGCCTGCAGCGGCGTGGTCAGCGTCAGGCGGCGCAGGCGCGAGAACGGGAGTTCGACGACCGGCCCGTCGGCTTTGCTGCGAAAGGTCAGGGTGCGCGTGCCGGCATCGAAGCCGAGCATCTCGCCGTCGAGCGCGCTGCCCGCGGGGCCTTCGACACGGCACGGCTGGGCGATGCCGAGCGGTGGCGCGGCGCGGTGCCGCCACTCGAACGGCGGCGTCGGCCATTGCCGCTGCTCCACCTCTTCGGTGATCAGGGTCGGAAACGGGGTCGGCAGCTTGCTCACGGTGCGCGGTCGGGGCGGTTGGCGGGGGCGCCGGATGCGCGCCTCCCATTGGTGCCCACCTTACACCCGCGCGCGCGGATGACGGCGTGAAGAAAGCCGCGAAGGACCCCGCAATCGCTTCGATCGAGGGCGTCTCAAGGAAATGTGCTCAGACGACGCTCAGCGTGACCTCGATGTTGCCGCGCGTCGCGTTCGAGTACGGGCACACCTGGTGCGCCGCCTCGACGACCTTCTCGGCCGCGCCGCGCTCCATGCCCGGCACCGTGACCGCGAGCGCGACCTGGATGCCGAAGCCGGCCGGGATCGGGCCGATGCCGACGTCGGCCTTGATCGAGGTGTCGGCCGGCAGCGCGATCTTCTGCGTCATCGCGACGAACTTCATCGCGCCGATGAAGCAGGCCGAGTAGCCGGCCGCGAACAGCTGTTCGGGGTTGGTGCCGGTGGCACCGCTGCCGCCCATCTCTTTCGGCGTGGTCAGCTTCAGATCGAGCACGCCGTCGGACGACTTCGACGTGCCTTCGCGCCCGCCGGTCGAGGTGGCGTGGGCGGTGTAGAGGACTTTTTCGAGCTTCATGGGGTGGGTTCCTTGGGGTTGCACGGGGGAGGGAATCAGGCGGCCAGCGCGAGGTGGCCGAAGACGGTGTCGCGCAGCGCCTGCAGCTGCGCCGTGAGTGCGGCGATCTGGTCGAGCCGGCAGCCGGTCGCGCACGCGACCTGCGCCGGCACGCCCGCGGCGCGACGGCGCAGCGCGCGCCCGGCGGGCGTGAGGGCGACCTCGACGCGGCGCTCGTCGTCGTCGGCGCGCGCGCGCGTCAGCCAGCCGGCGGCTTGCATGCGCTTGAGCAGCGGCGTCAGCGTGCCCGAGTCGAGGCACAGCCGCTCGCCGAGCGCGCCGATGCCGATGCGGCGCGTGGCCGCTGCGCCATCGACTTCCCACAGCACCAGCATCACGAGGTACTGCGGGTAAGTGAGGCCGAGCGGCGCGAGCACCGGCTTGTACAGCTTGGTCATCGCCAGCGAGCTCGAGTAGAGCGCGAAGCACAGTTGCTGGTCGAGCAGCAGGTGATCGGAAGGAGTGCGCGCCATGCCGGCACTCTAGTCGCTCTCGTGCAATTCGATTGCGCACAATATAATTGCCCACACGCCGGAGGGGGAAAGTCGCCGCGTCGCGCAGCTCAAGCCTTGCGCAGCCGCACGGTGAAGCGTGCGCCCTGGCCGGGCTCGCTGTCGACGTCGATTGCGCCGCGCATCTGGTCGATCAGCAGCTTCACGACGACCAGCCCGAGGCCGACGCCCGGCACCTCGGCGGTGTGCGCGAGCCGCTTGAACGGCTGGAACAGCTCGGCCGCCTGCTCGGGCGTCATGCCCGGGCCCTGGTCGGAGAACGCCAGGCTCACGTACCCGGCGGTGGTGCCGCAAGTGAGCGTCACGCTGCCGCCGCGGCGGTTGTACTTGCAGGCGTTGCTGAGCAGGTTGACGAACACCTGCTGCAGCCGCCGCGGGTCGGCCAGCACCGCCGGCGCCTGCGCCGGCCAGCGGTCGTCGATGCGGATGCCGAGGCGCGCGCGCTCCGGCTCGATCAGCGCGAGGCTGGCCCGCAGCACCGCGCGCGGGTCGGTCGCGACGCTGTCGAGCGCGAGCTGGCCCGAGTCGATGCGGGTGATGTCGAGCACGTCGTCGACGAGGTGCAGCAGGTGCCAGCCGCTGTCGAGGATCACGCGCACCCGGTCGCGCTGCGCCGCCGAGAGCGGCTGCTCGACGTCGAGATCGAGCAGTTGCGCCATGCCGAGCACCGCGTTGAGCGGCGTGCGCAGCTCGTGGCTGAGGCGCGAGAGGAATTCGCTGCGCGCCTGTGCGCTGCGCTCGGCGGCGTCGCGCTCGACCTGCAGCCGGCCGGCGGCGATCTCGTCGGTCACGTCGCGCAGCACGCCGAACATCTGTGGCATCTCCCAGGCCTTGCCGCCGTTGCGCAGCGTGCCGACCGCCTCGACGTGGCGCACCGCGCCGTTCTCGCGGACGATGCGGTAGCGCGCGCGCAGCGTCTCGCCCTGCGCTCGCGCGGCCTGCTGCAGGCGCTCGAACTCGGCGCGGTCGTCGGGATGCATCCGCGCCTGCAACTCGGCGCGCCCGACCGGCCCGCTGCCCTCGGCGTCGAGGCCGTAGAGCTGGCGCGCACGGCTGTCGAGCTCGAGCGCGTCGTCCTGCGGGTGCCAGACGAACAGGCCGACGCCCGCGGCCTCGGCGGCCAGGTCCCAGCGCGTGTTGGCGTCGACGAGCGCGCGCCGCTGCGCGATCTGCGCGCCGAGCGAGCGCAGCACGTACCACGCGGCCGCCACCGTCACCAGCAGCGCGAACAACAGGATCGTCGAGGTCAGCAGCCCACCGGCGCGGCGCGACGCGTCGCCGAGCCTGGCCGAGAAGCGCGTCTCGGCGGCGATCAGCCGGGCGTCGATGCGGTCGAGGTCGCGCAGACCATCGGCATCGGCGACCTGGCGGCCGTCGCCCGCGGTCGCCGCACACACGCGTTCGCCGACGACGCGCAGCTGCTCGATCAGCGCATCGCCTTCGCGCCAGGCGTCGACCGAGTCGCGCAGCAGCGGCGTCGATCCGGCGACCAGGTAGAGGTCGATCAGCGCGTCGATGTCGTCGGGCGAATTGCCGCCGCGCAAAAAGCCTTCGCGGGCGGCCGCCTCGTCGGGCGGCGAGCGCTCCATCGCCAGCCGCGCGGCGCGATCGCCGAGCGGCACCGCGAGCAGTTGGTCGAGGGGCGGGCAGGCGCGCTCGCCGCCGTTCGCGCGCAGCCGCAATTGCGCGACCGCCACGCTGCGCGCCTTCGACCACAGACTCTCGCCGCCGACGTAGGCGCGGGCCGCCGACAGCGCCTGAAAGCCGCCGACGCTGACGGCGACCAGCACGCCGATCGCCAGCACCAATGGGCCGAGAACCCGCCAATAGATCAGCCGATCGGAACGCTCGGAAAGCATGCGTGGTGTCTCGCCCCGGGGGTCGCGCCCCAATGTAGCAGCCCGTAACGCGCGCACCGGTGCCGGGCGCGCACGCGTGCCGCGCGGCGTGTGCTCATGTATCGAGTTGGGTGCTGAGTTCGAGCCAGCGCGCCTCGAGCGACTCGATCTCGTCGGCGAGCTTCTTCAGATGCCGGCCCTGCTCGGCGCGCTGCGCCGGGGCGATCGAGCCGTCGCCCAGCGCGGCCTGCAGGCGATCGCGGTCGAGCGTGAGTTCGGCCAGGCGCTTGTCGACGCCGCCGAGCTCGTGGCGCAGCGGCTTCGGGTTGGCCGCCGCCGGTGCGCGCGCCGGCGCCTCGGGCACGCGCGCGCGCTTGCCCTTCGCACGCGAGCGCTCCGCCTGCGCGCTGCGCGACGGCTCGCGCGCCGCCTCGCGCGACTGCTCGAGCAGCCACTTCTGGTAGTCGTCGAGATCACCGTCGAACGGCTTCACCGCGCCGTCGGTGACGAGCCAGAACTCGTCGCAGACCTCGCGCAGCAGCGCGCGGTCGTGGCTGACCAGCATCACCGTGCCCTCGAATTCGTTCAGCGCCATGCTCAACGCCTCGCGTGTCGTCAGGTCGAGGTGGTTGGTCGGCTCGTCGAGCAGCAGCAGGTTGGGGCGCTGCCAGACCAGCATCGCCAGCACGAGGCGCGCCTTCTCGCCGCCCGACAGCGTGCCGACCGGCTGCGTGACCATGTCGCCGACGAAGCGGAACGAGCCGAGGAAATCGCGCAGCTCCTGCTCGCGCCCGGCCGGGCCCTTGTCGCGCGCCAGGCGGATCATGTGCATCAGCGCGCCGTCGTCGAGCGCGAGCACGTCGAGCTCCTGCTGCGCGAAGTAGCCGATCGACAGGCCCTTGCCTTCGGTGATCTCGCCGCTGAGCTTCGGCAGCTCGCCGACGATCGTCTTCACCAGCGTCGATTTGCCCTGGCCGTTCGCGCCCAGGATGCCGATGCGCTGGCCGGCCAGCACCGAGCGGTTGATGTTGTCGATGATGCGGGTCTCGCGGCCGTCGTCGGCGCGGTATCCGCAAGCCACCACTGAAAACGCCAGCATCGGGTTCGGCAGGTTCATCGGCTCGCGGAACTCGAACTGGAAGTCGGCGCTCGTCAGCACCGGGCCGAGGCGCTCCATCCGCGCCAGCGCCTTCACGCGGCTCTGTGCCTGCTTCGCCTTGCTGGCCTTGGCCTTGAAACGGTCGATGAACTTCTGCAGGTGGGCGATGCGCTCCTGCTGCTTCGCGTAGCCGGCGGCGGCCTGCGCGAGGCGCTCGGCGCGCATCTCCTCGAACGCGGTGTAGTTGCCGGTGTAGCGCGTCAGCTTGGTCGCATCGAGGTGCAGCGTGACGTTGGTGATCGCGTCGAGGAACTCGCGGTCGTGGCTGATCACGATCATCGTGCCGTCGAACTTCTTCAGCCAGGCCTCGAGCCAGACCAGCGCGTCGAGGTCGAGGTGGTTGGTCGGCTCGTCGAGCAGCATCAGGTCGGCCGGGCACATCAGCGCGCGCGCCAGCTGCAGCCGCATGCGCCAGCCGCCCGAGAAGCTGTTGACCGGCGCATCGAGCTCGCTGCTTTTGAAGCCCAGGCCGAGCAGCATCGCCTGGGCGCGCGGGCGCGCGTCGAAGCCGCCGGCCTCGCTGATCGCGTGGTGCGCGTCGCCCATCGCGTGGCCGTCGTCGATCGCCTCGGCGTGGGCGAGCGCGGCCTGCGCCTCCATCAGACGGGTGTCGCCCTCGAGTACGAAGTCGGTCGCGCCCTGGTCGGTCTCGGGCATCTCCTGCGCGACCTCGCCGATGCGCCAGCGCGGCGGCATCGACAGATCGCCGGCGTCGGACTGCAGCCGGTTCGTCAGCAGCGAGAACAGCGACGACTTGCCGGCGCCGTTGCGGCCGACCAGGCCGATCTTCTCGCCGGGTTGCAGCACGACGCTGGCCGCATCGAGCACGAGCTTGACGCCGCGGCGCAGGGAAACGTTGTTGAGAACAAGCATCGGTGAGGTCAGGTCCAGCGGTATTTGGAAAGCGCGTCGCGGGTCACAAGCAAGACCTGATCCTCGCCGGCGCTGGTCTCCAGCCACACGACCTCGAGGCGCCGGAACGCATGTTCGAAGTGCGCCCGCTCGTTGCCGATCTCGAGCACCAGCACCGCGTCGAGCGTCATGTGCGTTGCCGCGTCGCGCAGGATCCGGCGGATCAGATCCATGCCGTCGGCGCCGCCGGCCAGCGCGAGCGCCGGCTCGGCGCGGTACTCGGCCGGCAGCGCCTGCATGCTGCGCGTGTTCACGTACGGCGGGTTGCACACGATCAGGTCGTACGGGCCGCGCACGGCGGCCAGCACGTCGGAGCGCAGTAGCGTGATGCGCGCGCCCAGGCCGTGCCGGTCGACGTTGATGCGCGCGACCGCGAGCGCGTCGTTGGAGATGTCGGCCGCGTCGACCGCGACCTCGGGGTAGGCCAGCGCCGCGATCACCGCCAGGCTGCCGTTGCCGGTGCACAGGTCGAGCACGCGGTGGGTGCGGTCCGACAGCCACGCATCGAGCGTGCCGCTGCCTTCGCCGTCGGCGAGCAGCTCGGCGATGAACGAGCGCGGCACGATCGTGCGCGCATCGACGTAGAACGGCACGTTCTGCAGCCACGCTTCCTTGGTGAGATACGCAGCGGGCAGGCGCGTCTCGATGCGCTGCGTGACGAGCGCCTCGGCCTTCGCCTGCGCAGCGGGGTCGACGGGCTGCTGCGCCTTCGCCTCGAGCGTGTCGAACTCCATGCCGAGCGACCACAGCACCAGCCACGCCGCCTCGTCGAACGCGTTGCCGGTGCCGTGACCAAACGAAACGCCCGCCGATTTGAGGCGGGCGCTCTGCGCGGTGATGAGGTCGATCAGGGTCATGTCAAAAGCCGACGAAGGGTTTCACGGTAGATGTTCTTCAGCGGCTCGAGGCTCGCGACCTCGACGCGCTCGTCGACCTTGTGGATCGTCGCGTTGACCGGCCCGAACTCGATCACCTGCGGGCAGATCTTCGCGATGAAGCGGCCGTCGGAGGTGCCGCCGGTGGTCGAGAGTTCGGTCGCCAGGCCGGTCTCGGCGCGGATCGCGGCGGCGAGCGCCGCGCTCAGGTCGCCCTCGGGCGTCAGGAACGGCTCGCCGCCGAGCGTCCACGCCAGGTCGTAGTGCAGGCCGTGGCGGTCGAGCGTCTCGTGGACGCGCTGCTTCAGCCCGGCCGGCGTCGATTCGGTCGAGAAACGGAAGTTGAAGTCGACCACCGCCTCGCCCGGGATCACGTTGCCGGCGCCGGTGCCGGCGTGCAGGTTCGAGACCTGCCAGCTGGTCGGCGGGAAGTGCGCGTTGCCGGCGTCCCAAACGGTTGCGACGAGTTCGGCCAGCGCCGGCGCGAGCGCGTGGATCGGGTTGTTCGCGAGGTGCGGGTAGGCGATGTGGCCCTGCACGCCGATCACGCGAAGGCGCCCCGAGAGCGTTCCGCGGCGGCCGTTCTTGATCATGTCGCCGACCTGTTCGACCGAGGTCGGCTCGCCGACGATGCAGTAGTCGAGCCGGGTGCCGCGCGCCGCGAGCCACTCGCACACGCGCACCGTGCCGTCGAGGGCCGGGCCTTCCTCGTCGCTCGTCAGCAGCAACGCGACCGAGCCGAGGTGCGCGGGCGCTGCGGCGACGAATTCTTCGACCGCCACCACCATCGCCGCGAGCGAGGTCTTCATGTCGGCCGCGCCGCGGCCCTGCAGGAAGCCGTCGCGGTGCGTCGGCACGAACGGGTCGCTGCTCCATTGCGCGAGCGGGCCGGTCGGCACCACGTCGGTGTGGCCGGCGAACGCCAGCAGCTTGCCGGCCGCGCCGGCCGCGCCGCGCCGCAGCGCCCACAGGTTGGTGACGCGCGCGCCCTCGGGGCCGTGCTCGAGCGTCTCGCACGCGAAGCCGAGCGGCGCGAGGCGCTCGCGGATCAGCGCCTGGCAGCCGCCGTCTGCCGGCGTCGGCGAGGCGCGTGCGATCAGCTGTTCGGCGAGCTGCAGCGTGCGCGACATCGGCGTGGCGGGCTCGCGCGCGATCAGAACCGGCGCAGCCCCGCGGCGGCGGTGCTGGTCGGCTCGGGGCGCACGTCGAGCGTGATCTCGGTGAAGCTGGCCTGGTCTTCCGATTCCTCGCGCTTGGGCACGATGCGCGAGACCGGCTGCATGTCGTTCTGCAGCCGCCACATCAGGTTGGTCGGCGAGTCGGCGAACGCCAGGCCCTCGTCGCGCGTGATGACGCCGGCGGTGATCAGGCGCGCCAGATCCTGCTCGAAGGTCTGCGAACCTTCGGCGAGCGACTTCTCCATCGCCTCCTTGACGCCGTTGAAGTCGCCCTGCTCGATCATCTCGGAGACGAGCTTGGTGTTGAGCATCACCTCGACGGCCGGAATGCGCCCGCCGGCGGTGGCGCGCATCAGGCGCTGCGAGACCACCGCCTTCAGGCCGGCCGCGAGGTCGGCGAGCAGCGCGGGCCGCGCCTCGGGCGCGTAGAACGACAGGATCCGGCCGAGCGCGTGGTAGCTGTTGTTGGCGTGCAGCGTCGACAGCACGAGGTGACCCGACAGCGCGTACGAGATCGCCGCGGTCATCGTCTCGCGGTCGCGGATCTCGCCGATCAGGATGCAGTCGGGCGCCTGGCGCAGCGCGTTCTTCAGGCCGACCTGCAGCGAGTGCGTGTCGCGCCCGACCTCGCGCTGGTTGATCACCGACTTCTTGTTGTTGAACAGGAACTCGATCGGGTCCTCGATCGTCAGGATGTGGCCGGCGAGCGTCTGGTTGCGCTGCTCGAGCATCGCCGCGAGCGTGGTGCTCTTGCCGGCGCCGGTCGCGCCCACCATCAGGATCAGGCCGCGCTTTTCGAGGATCAGCGTGTTCAGCACCGGCGGCACGTTCAGGCTCTCGAGCGTGGGGATCACGAACGGGATGCAGCGGAACACCGCCGCGATCGTGCCGCGCTGCTTGAACGCCGACAGGCGAAAGCTGCCGATGCCGGGGATGCCCACGCCGATGTTGAGTTCGCCGGTGTCGTCGACCTCCTCGAGCTGGCTCGGCGTCAGCAGCTCGGCGAGCAGCTGGCGCGGCTGCGCGTGCGTCAGCGGCTGGTCGCTGAGCTGCAGCAGCTGGCCGTTGATCTTGATCAGGATCGGCGAGCTCGCCGACAGGTAGACGTCGGAGGCGCCCTTCTCGGACATCAGCCGCAGCACCCGCTCCATGTTTCCGCCGCTCATGGTTTTCCTTTCAGCACGCAGGAGGCTCGATCATTCCACGCCGGGCCGGGCAGAGCGCATCGAGCGATCGCAACCGGCTCGCCCACGCGTGATCAGCTGCGCAGCAGCTCGTTGATGCTGGTCTTCGCCCGGGTCTCGGCCGTGACCCGCTTGACGATCACCGCGCAGTACAGGCTGTGGCTGGCGTCGATCGCCGGCAGCGTGCCGCTGACGACCACCGAGCCGGCCGGCACCCGCCCGTAGCCGACCTCGCCGGTCATGCGGTTGTAGATCTTCGTGCTCTGGCCGATGTACACGCCCATCGAGATCACCGAGTTCTCCTCGACGATCACGCCCTCGACGACCTCGCTGCGCGCGCCGATGAAGCAGTTGTCCTCGATGATCGTCGGGTTCGCCTGCAGCGGCTCGAGCACGCCGCCGATGCCCACGCCGCCCGACAGGTGCACGTTCTTGCCGATCTGCGCGCACGAGCCGACGGTGGCCCAGGTGTCGACCATCGTGCCTTCGTCGACATAGGCGCCGATGTTGACGTAGCTGGGCATCAGCACCGCGTTCTTCGCGATGTACGAGCCGCGCCGCGCCACCGCCGGTGGCACCACGCGCACGCCGGTGGCGCGCATCTCTTCTTCGCTCAGGTGCGCGAATTTCGTCGGCACCTTGTCGAAGAAGCCGAGGTCGCCGGCGCGCATGATCTTGTTGTCGGTGAGGCGAAAGCTCAGCAGCACCGCCTTCTTGACCCACTGGTTGACGCGCCACTGGCCCACGCCTTCGCGCTCGGCCACGCGCAGGCGGCCGGCGTTGAGATCGGCGATCACCGCCTCGACGGCCTCGTAGATCTGCGGGCTGTTCGCGGCGTTGATCGAGGTGCGACTCTCCCAGGCGAGGTCGATCAGGCTCTGCAGCTCGTGGGGGCTCGTTGCGGTCATGGTATTGGCGGGCTCGGTGAGGCTCGGTGAATCAGGCGGCGTAGGAACGGGTGAACTGCTGGATGCGCCGCGCCGCCTCGAGGCATTCGTCGGCCTCGGCGACCAGCGCCAGGCGGATGCGGCCGGTCCCTGGGTTGGTGCCGTTCGCCTCACGTGCGAGCAGGCTGCCGGGCAGCACCGAGACATTGTATTGGGCGAGCAGCGCGAGCGCGAAGGCGATGTCGTCGCCGCCCGGCGCGGCCTTCGAGACGTCGGCCCAGAGGTAGAACGCCGCGTCGGGCAGCGCCACCGGCAGCACCTCGGCGAGCAGCGGCGTGACCTGCGCGAACTTGGCGCGGTATTGGGCGCGGTTCGCGATCACGTGCGCCTCGTCGTTCCATGCCGCGATGCTGGCGCGCTGCACCACCGGGCTCATCGCGCTGCCGTGGTAGGTGCGGTAGAGCAGGAACTGCTTCATCAGCGTCGCGTCGCCGGCGACGAAGCCCGAGCGCATGCCCGGCACGTTCGAGCGCTTCGACAGGCTCGTCAGCGCGATCAGCCGCTCGAAGCCGCGGCCCAGTTGGGTGGCCGCTTCGAGCGCGCCCAGCGGGGCCTCGTCCCCGAAATAGATCTCGGAGTAGCACTCGTCCGACGCGATCACGAAGCCGTGGCGCTCGCTCAACTCGAACAGGCGCGCCCATTCGGGCAGCGGCATCACCGCGCCGGTCGGGTTGCCGGGCGAGCAGACGTAGAGCAGCTGCGTGCGCGCCCAGGTGGCTTCGGGCACGCTGGCCCAGTCGGCGGCGAAGTTTCTGGCCGGGTCGCTGTTCGCGAACGCCACCTGCGCGCCGGCCAGCAGCGCCGCGCCCTCGTAGATCTGATAGAACGGGTTCGGGCAGACCACGGTCGCGCCCGCGCGTGTCGGGTCGATCACCGTCTGCGCCAATGCGAACAGCGCCTCGCGCGAGCCGCACACCGGCAGTACCTGCGTGGCCGGGTCGACGCTGACCGCATAGCGCCGCTGCAGCCAGCCGCCGATCGCCTCGCGCAGCGCCGGCTCGCCGGCGGTGGCGGGGTAGCTCTCCAGGCCCTTCAGGTTCTCGACGATCGCGCGCCGGATCAATTCGGGCGTCGGGTGCTTCGGCTCGCCCAGCCCCAAGCTGATCGGCGCGAACGCCGGGTTCGGCGTGATCTCGCGGCTGAGCGCGCGCAGCCGCTCGAACGGGTACGGATGCAGGCGCGACAACAGCGGATTCATCGCGCGATTATCGGCGAGGCCGCCCGCGCTGGCGCCGCGCGTAGGAGGGCGCCGACGCCCTGGCGCGTGTCCTGCGACCGCTCGGATGCGCGCTTCGCCGCTGCCGGGCGCCCGGCCGCGCGCGCACGATCCTTGCGATGCGCCGGTCGGGCCGACGGTTCGCGCCCCTGACCCTTGCATTCCCGGACGCCGCCATGTTCATCAAGATCGGTTTCGACATCGAGCTGCAGATCACCTCGCCGATGGCGCTGATCCACCTGCTGCACGTGCACCCGTCGCGCCGCGACGATCTGCTCGGGCCGGAGGTGATCCGGATGACGCCGGAGCTCCAGGTCGACCACTACCTCGACCCGTTCGGCAACCAATGCGGCCGCGTCAACGTGCCCGGCGGCGTACCGGCGGTGCGGTTCCAGAGCGAGTCGCTGATCCGCGACCCGGGCACGCACGATCCGGTCGACCGCAACGCCTGGCAGCACGACCCGACCGACCTGCCGCCCGCCACCTTGCAGTTCCTGCTGCCGAGCCGCTATTGCGAGGTCGACAGCGAGCTGCTGCAATTCGCCTGGGACCGCTTCGGCCACACGCCGATGGGCTGGGCGCGCGTCCAGGCGATCTGCGATTTCGTGCACGCCCATTTGCGCTTCGACTACCAGCAGGCGCGCGCCACGCGCACCGCGGTCGAGGGCTTTCGCGAACGCGTCGGCGTGTGCCGCGACTTCACGCACCTCGCGGTCACGCTGTGCCGCTGCATGAACATCCCGGCGCGCTACTGCACCGGCTATCTCGGCGACATCGGCGTGCCCGCGGTGCCGTACCCGATGGACTTCAGCGCCTGGTTCGAGGTCTTTCTCGGCGAGCGCTGGCACACCTTCGACGCGCGCCACAACGTGCCGCGCATCGGCCGCATCGTGATGGCGCGCGGCCGTGACGCCGGCGACGTGCCGATCACGATGGCGTTCGGCCCCAACGCGCTGACGCGCTTCAACGTCACGACCTGCGAGACCGACGCGCACGGCCAGCCGATGCAGACGGTCTAGGGCGTCAGGCCTCGGCGGTGGCCTCCGGCCACGACAGCGGCGGCAGCTCGCGGAACACGCGCCGCGTGCCGCTGACCCACTGCTTCTTCAGCGTCTCGAAGTAGGCGTCGCCGTACTCGAAGCGGCGCTGCATCGTGACGGCGAGCGAATCCTTCGCATAGCACAGCAGGTCGATCGGCATGCCGACCGACAGGTTGCTGAGCATCGTCGAATCGAACGACACCAGCACGCATTTGGTCGCGTCGTCGAGCGTCGCACTCGGCGTGATCGCGAGGTCGAGGATCGGCTTGCCGTACTTGGCCTCGCCGGTCTGCAGGAAGCAGGTCTCGCGGCCGGCCTCGATGAAGTTGCCCTCGGCGTAGAGGCGGAACAGGCGCATCTCCTCGCCGGCGATCTGCCCGCCGAGGATGAACGACGCGTTGAACTTGAGCCCGCCGCTCTCGAGGTGCGGGCCGTCGCGGCGCTCGATGTCGCGCATCGCGTCGGCGACGAGGTTGGCCACGTCGAACATCGAGGTCGCGGCCCACAGGCCTTCGTTCTCGTCGGCGCCGGCGCGCTGGCGCAGCACACCGATCACCGCCTGCGTCGCGGCCAGGCCGCCGGAGCTGAGCAGCACGATCACGCGGTCGCCGGCGCGCTCGAACAGCGTCATCTTGCAGAACTTCGCGTAGTTGTCGACGCCCGCGTGGGTGCGGGAGTCGCTCGCGAGAATCAGCCCGTCATCGAGCTTGACACCGACGCAGTAAGTCATCGCCGCAGGCTACAGCGTTCCGGTGGCGCCTGCATGGTCCGGCAGCTCGACGGTCGGTGCGGGTTTCCACCCCTTCTTGCGGTACTCGGCGACGACGTTGGTGTAGATGCCGCCGCGCACGAACCACTTCGCGGTCAGGCGCACGAAGCGCGGCTTCGCGGCCTTGACGATGTCGTCGACGATGTCGTTCGTCACCTTCTCGTGGAACGCGCCTTCGTCGCGGTAGCTCCACAGGTACAGCTTCAGGCTTTTCAGTTCGATGCACAGCTGGTCGGCCACCATATCGATCGTGAAGTGGGCGAAGTCGGGCTGGCCGGTCAGCGGGCACAGGCAGGTGAACTCGGGCGCCTGGAACTGGATCGCGTAGTCGCGCTGCGGCGCGGGGTTCGCAAAGACCTGCAGTTGCTTGCTCGGAACGGTCGGCGGCACAGCCGGCATCAAGCGCTCGGCGGCGCTCGGTCGGGCGGCGTGGGATCGGGCCATGATGGGTCGTCGGTCGGGCGGTTGGGCGGGGTCGCGATGCTATCATCCGACTCGCTCCGAAGCCCGCGCAAAGCGGGCTTTTATCAAACAGATCAAGCACTTAGGCGCCGATTGCCGACCCCTCCGCCATGCGCCTGAACGCGATCAAGCTGTCCGGTTTCAAATCCTTCGCCGAGCCCACCAACTTCCAGTTGCCGGGCCAGCTCGTCGGCGTGGTCGGGCCGAACGGCTGCGGCAAGTCGAACATCATGGACGCGGTGCGCTGGGTGCTCGGCGAGAGCAAGGCGAGCGAGCTGCGCGGCGAGTCGATGCAGGACGTGATCTTCAACGGCTCGGGCACGCGCAAGCCGGCCAGCCGCGCCAGCGTCGAGCTCGCGTTCAGCAATGAAGACGGCCGCGCCGGCGGCCCGTGGAGCCGCTTCGCCGAGATCGCCGTCAAGCGCGTGCTGACGCGCGACGGCACCAGCAGCTACTACATCAACAGCCAGCCGGTGCGGCGCCGCGACGTGCAGGACGTGTTCCTCGGCACCGGCCTGGGCCCGCGCGCCTACGCGATCATCGGCCAGGGCACGATCAGCCGGATCATCGAGAGCAAGCCCGAGGAGCTGCGCCTGTTCCTCGAAGAGGCCGCCGGCGTGTCGAAGTACAAGGAGCGCCGGCGCGAGACCGAGACGCGCCTGAAGGACACGCGCGAGAACCTGCAGCGCGTCGAAGACATCCTGCGCGAGCTGAACGGCAACCTCGCCAAGCTCGA
This sequence comes from Burkholderiaceae bacterium, assembly GCA_035554275.1. Classification (GTDB taxonomy): domain Bacteria; phylum Pseudomonadota; class Gammaproteobacteria; order Burkholderiales; family Burkholderiaceae_C; genus LMDS01. The sequence goes on along the minus strand of DATMIN010000583.1, from coordinate 177 downwards.
GCAGCAGGCCGAGGTCGCCGGCCAGTACCGGCAGCTGCAAGCGACGGCGGAGCTGAAGCAGCACCAGCTGTGGTTCCTGAAGCACCGCGACGCCGCGGCCGAGCAGCTGCGCGTGCAGAAGGCCGCGGCCGAGGCCGTGACCGCGCTCGACGCGCGCACCGCCGAGCTGCGCCACGG
>DATMIN010000582.1:0-2742 GCA_035554275.1 Burkholderiaceae bacterium | reverse complement strand
ACGTCGCGGCGACGCCGAACGTGATCGCGGTGCACCCGAGCTTCCCGGCACGCGACTACAAGGGCTTTCTCGCCGAGCTGAAGAAGAACCCCGGCAAGTACAGCTTCGCGAGTTCGGGCACCGGCACCATCGGGCACCTGCAGACTGAGCTGTTCAAGAGTCTCACCGGCACTTTCATCACGCACATCCCGTACCGCGGCGCCGGCCCGGCGCTGAACGACACCGTCGCCGGCCAGGTGCCGATGATCTTCGACAACCTGCCGTCGGCGCTGCCGTTCATCAAGGACGGCCGGCTGATCGCGATCGTCGTCGCCGCGCCGCAGCGCCTGGCGCAGTTGCCGAACGTGCCGACGTTCAAGGAGGTCGGCCTCGAGCCTGTCAACCGGATGGCGTACTACGGCATCTACGGGCCCAAGGGGCTGCCGAAGGACGTGGTCGACAAGGTCAGCGGCGCGGTCAAGAAGACGCTCGAGGACCCGCAGGTGAAGAAGCGCATCGAGGAGACCGGCTCGCTCGTCGTCGGCAACTCGCCAAGCGAGTTCGCGGCGCAGATCGCGGCCGAGTACGAGGTCTACAAGAACGTCGTCAAGCTGCAGAAGCTCACCTTGGAGTGATGCCCTGACCGACGACGCGCGCGCGCGCAGCGCGGCCTCGATCGACCGCTTCATCGACGCGCTCTGGATCGAGGACGGCCTGAGCGCGAACACGCTCGCCGCCTACCGCCGCGACCTCGAGCTCTACGCCGGCTGGCTCGCCGCCGAGCACGCGCGCGCGCTCGACACGAGCGGCGAGGCCGATCTGCTCGGCTACGGCGTCGCCCGCCACGCCGGCAGCAAGGCGAGCAGCAGCAACCGCAGGCTCACCGTCTTCAAGCGCTACTTCCGCTGGGCGCTGCGCGAGCACCTGACGCACGCCGACCCGACGCTGAAGCTCGTCAGCGCGAAGCAGCCGCTGCGCGTGCCGAAGACGCTGAGCGAGGCGCAGGTCGAGGCGCTGCTCGGCGCGCCCGACGTGGAGACGCCGCTCGGCCTGCGCGACCGCACCATGCTCGAGCTGATGTACGCGAGCGGGCTGCGCGTCAGCGAGCTGGTCGAGCTGAAGAGCGTGCACCTGAGCGTGTCGGAGAGCGCGCTGCGCGTCACCGGCAAGGGCGCGAAGGAGCGGTTGCTGCCGTTCGGCGAAGAGGCGCACGCGTGGCTGCGGCGCTACCTCGCGGAGGCGCGCGGGGCGATCCTCAAGAAGCGCACGAGCGATGCGCTGTTCGTCACCACGCGCGGCGGCGCGATGACGCGGCAGATGTTCTGGAAGCTGATCAAGGCCCACGCACTGCGCGGCGGCGTCGCGGTGCCGCTGTCGCCGCACACGTTGCGGCATGCGTTCGCCACGCATCTGCTGAACCACGGCGCCGACCTGCGCGCGGTGCAATTGCTGCTCGGCCACGCCGACATCTCGACGACGACGATCTACACCCACGTCGCGCGCGAGCGGCTGCGCAGCCTGCACGCGCAGCACCATCCGCGCGGCTGAGCGCGAACCGGCCCGCATCGGCGGAAAAGGCGGCCGATGCCGGCGCTCTTCCGGCGATCCGCGCGGCGCCGAATTCGCAGAATCGTCGGCATGGAATCGAGCCGCACCCGCACCGCCCCCTTTTCGCTGTTCGGCATCGCGCTGCGCCGACCGAGCTTCGACGACATCACCGCCGCGAGCGTGCTCGCGGTCGGCCTGTGGCTGCTGACGGCGGGCTTGCTCTCGCGGCTCGGTTCGCCGCTCGACGCCTTTGATGCCGGCGCCTCGTTGCTGGTGATCGAATGGGCCTGCGTGGCGGCGCAGGTCGGCGTGCGGCCGAACCTCGGCGCGCGCCATCTGCTGGCGAACCTCGCGGTCAGCGCGCTGCTGATCGGCGTGTACGCGGCCTCGTGGGGCCTGCTGGCCTGAGCGCTTCGGCCGGGTAGGACAGCGCCGACCCGCGCTCAGCGCGCCGGCCGGCTTCGCCGCCCGCAACCGTTGCTTACGCTCCCTTTCGGCCGATCACTGAGTCGGTCTCTTCCAAAGGAGCGGCGATGAACATCATTATTTGGCTGGTGGTGGGTGGGGTGATCGGCTGGCTGGCGAGCATCATGATGAAGACCGACGGGCAGCAGGGGATCATCCTGAATGTCGTGGTCGGCGTGGTCGGTGCATTGCTCGGCGGCTTCCTGCTCGCGCCGATGTTCGGCACCGGCACGATCAACCAGAACGACTTCAGCTTGCCGAGCCTGGGCGTGTCGCTGCTCGGCGCGGTGGTCCTGCTCGCGATCGTCAACCTGTTCAGGCGCGGTTCGGCGCGCTGAACGAGCCCGGCCCTGCGGTCGGTCGCGGGAGCGACCGGCTCAGGCCGCGTCGCGCGCGCGCCGCGCCTCGCGCCAGTCGCGCGCCGTGCGCGACACGAGCACCAGCGCGAGCAGCCCGAAGTAGCCGATCAGCAGGTACTCGCGCAGGTCGGCGAGCGACTGGCGCTGCGCCGCGTCGAGCGGGGAGGGCGCATGTACCGCCACGCTCGGCACGAGCGCCGCGACCTGCAGCGTCATCGCCCAGTAGCCTGCTGCCGCGAGCAGCGGCAGCGCGATCGCGGCGCCGATCCACCAGCGCCGCGCGCGCAGGTACCAGCCGCGATGCCGGGGCCTCGGCCGCCCCGAGCGAGACGAGGCCGAGCGCGTGGTTCGCGAAATGGCAGGCGATGTAGACCCACATCACCTGTCCCGA
>DATMIN010000581.1:0-6295 GCA_035554275.1 Burkholderiaceae bacterium | reverse complement strand
GGGCCGACGGCGTCGGGCAAGGGCACGCTGGCAAGCGCGGTCGCGCAGCGGCTCGGCTACCACTTCCTCGATTCGGGCGCGGTCTATCGCGCGACCGCCTTGGCGGCGATGCGCGCCGGCATCGGCATCGACGACGAGGCGCGGCTGGCGGCGCTCGCCTCCGACCTCGACCTGGCGTTCCTGCCCGGCGAGATCCGCCTCGGCGGCCAGAACGTGACCGAGACGCTGCGGCTCGAAGAGGTCGGCGCGCTGGCGTCGAAAGTCTCGGCGTTCCCGCTGGTGCGCGCCGCGCTGCGCGAGCGCCAGTGGGCGTTCCACCGGCTGCCCGGGCTGGTGGCCGACGGGCGCGACATGGGCACGGTGATCTTCCCGCGCGCCGATCTGAAGATCTTCCTCACCGCGAGCGCCGCCACGCGCGCCGAGCGGCGGCACAAGCAGTTGATTTCAAAGGGAATTCCGGCTAATATCGACAGTCTTCGCGCAGAGTTGGAGGCGCGCGACGCACGGGATCAATCCCGAGCCGCGTCGCCGCTGAAGCCGGCCGAAGATGCGCTGCTGCTGGACAACTCGGCATTGAGCGTCGACGCTTCCGTCGATGCGGTGCTGCAAGCCTGGCAGGATCGAAGACCTTTCAAGGAGACTTGAAACGTCAGCGCAGGCTGTTCGAGTGAGGCCCGTCGCCTCCCCTCAGTGCCGCTTCTTCCGAAGGCACGCCCGGGGCGACGGTTGTTCAACCTAACCCGCGGTTCGCGAGAGCCGCACCGGAACCACAATGCCCCAAACCCAAGCTGCCGAGAACACCGGCATGGAATCCTTCGCCGCGATGTTCGAGGAGTCGCTGACGCGCTCGGAAATGCGCAGTGGCGAAGTCATCACCGCCGAAGTCGTGCGCGTCGAACACAGTTTCGTCGTCGTCAACGCCGGCCTGAAGTCGGAAGCCTACGTTCCGATCGACGAATTCAAGAACGACCAGGGCGAGCTCGAAGTCCAGCCCGGCGATTTCGTCTCGGTCGCGATCGACGCGGTCGAGAACGGCTACGGCGACACCATCCTGTCGCGCGACAAGGCCAAGCGCCTGGCGTCGTGGATGTCGCTCGAGAACTCGCTCGAATCCGGCGAGTTCGTGACCGGCACCGTCAACGGCAAGGTCAAGGGCGGCCTGACCGTCTTGGTCAACGGCATCCGCGCCTTCCTTCCCGGTTCGCTGCTCGACACGCGCCCGGTCAAGGACATGAGCCCGTTCGAGGGCAAGACGATGGAATTCAAGGTCATCAAGCTCGACCGCAAGCGCAACAACGTCGTGTTGTCGCGCCGCGCGGTGGTCGAGGCTTCGATGGGCGAGGAACGCGGCAAGCTGCTGTCGACGCTGCATGAAGGCGCGATCGTCAACGGCGTCGTCAAGAACATCACCGAGTACGGCGCGTTCGTCGACCTCGGCGGCATCGACGGCCTGCTGCACATCACCGACATGGCCTGGCGCCGCGTCCGCCACCCGAGCGAAGTGGTCCAGGTCGGCCAGGAACTGCAGGCCAAGGTCCTGAAGTTCGACGCGGAGAAGAACCGCGTCTCGCTCGGCATCAAGCAACTCGGCGACGACCCGTGGCACGGCGTGTCGCGCCGCTATCCGAACGGCACGCGCCTGTTCGGCAAGATCACCAACATCGCCGACTACGGCGCGTTCGTCGAGATCGAGCCGGGCATCGAAGGCCTGGTGCACGTCTCCGAGATGGACTGGACCAACAAGAACGTCGCGCCGAGCAAGATCGTCACGCTCGGCGAAGAGGTCGAGGTCATGGTGCTCGAGATCGACGAGGACAAGCGCCGCATCAGCCTGGGCATGAAGCAGTGCAAGGCGAATCCGTGGGAAGAATTCTCGACCACCGTGCAGCGCGGCGACCGCGTCAAGGGCCCGGTCAAGTCGATCACCGACTTCGGCGTCTTCGTCGGCCTGGCCGCCGGCATCGACGGCCTGGTTCACCTCTCGGATCTGTCGTGGCACGAGCCGGGCGAAGCGGCGGTGCGCAACTACAAGAAGGGTCAGGAAGTCGAAGCGATCGTGCTGGCCGTCGACGTCGATCGCGAGCGCATCTCGCTCGGCATCAAGCAGCTCGACAGCGATCCGTTCACCAGCTACACCTCGGTCAACGACCGCGGCATGTCGGTGACCGGCAAGGTCAAGATGGTGGACGCGCGCGGCGCCGAGGTCCAGCTCAACGACGACGTGACGGGCTACCTGCGTGCCTCCGAGATCAGCCGCGACCGTGTCGAAGACGCCCGCAACGTGCTGAAGGAAGGCGACGAAGTCAGCGCCGTGATCATCAACGTCGACCGCAAGACGCGTTCGATCCAGTTGTCGATCAAGGCCAAGGACAACGTCGACAACCAGGAAGCGATGCAGCGCCTGGCGCAGACCAGCGAGCGCGAGAACGCCGGCACCACCAGCCTGGGCGCCCTGCTGCGCGCCAAGCTCGATACGCAAAAGGACAACGGCTGATCGTTGCCTGACGCTTCCAGCATGACCCGCTCCGACCTTGTTGCGCAGCTGGCCGAACGCTTCGGCCAGCTGACCCATCGGGATACGGAGTTCGCGGTCAAGACGATCCTCGATGCGATGTCCGCGGCCCTGGCCAAGGGGCACCGCATCGAGATCCGCGGTTTCGGCAGCTTCTCGATCAACCGCCGCCCGCCGCGCGTGGGCCGCAACCCGCGCAGCGGCGAGCAGGTGGTGATCCCCGAAAAGCTCGTCCCCCATTTCAAGCCCGGCAAGGCGCTGCGCGAAGCCGTCGATGCGCAGGTGCCGCTGGCCGCCGAAGCGGCGCCGCACGCCAGGCCCGCAGGCTCCGCCTGAACGCTCGGGCGCTCGAGGCCGGCCGCTAGAATCGGCCGCCTGTTCCGACGCGAAGCTTCCCCGATGCGCTTGCTCGTCTGGCTCTTCCGGGCCGCCGTGTTCTTCACCCTCTTCGCCTTCGCGCTGAACAATCAGCAGGAGGCCGGCATCCGCTGGTTCTTCGGCCAGGAATGGCGCGCGCCGATGGTGTTCATCGTGCTGGCCGCGTTCGCGCTCGGCTGCGCGCTCGGCGTGTTCGCGATGGTGCCAAGCTGGTGGCGGCACCGGCGCGTGGCGCGCAAGCACGCGCCGGCGATCGAGCCCGGCCCCGAGGCGCTGCCCGCCAGCACGACCGGCGAGATCACGCTGCCGCACCCACCCCGCGATGGACTTTGACCTGCAGTGGCTGCTGCTCGGCGTGCCGCTGGCGTTCGCGTTCGGCTGGCTCGCGTCGCGGCTCGACCTGCGGCAATGGAAGCGCGAGCAGAAGGACTCGCCGAAGGCCTACTACAAGGGCCTGAACCTGCTGCTCAACGAGCAGCACGACAAGGCGATCGACGCCTTCATCGAGGCCGTGCAGCAGGACCCGGACACCTCCGACCTGCACTTCGCGCTCGGCAACCTGTTCCGCCGCCGCGGCGAGTTCGAGCGCGCGGTGCGCGTGCACGAGCACCTGTTGAATCGCGCCGACCTGGCCGCCGCCGAGCGTGACCGCGCGCAGCACGCGCTGGCGCAGGACTTCATGAAGGCCGGGCTGTTCGACCGCGCCGAGAGCGCCTACCTTGCGCTCGAGGGCACCGCGTTCGACACCGAAGCGCGCCTCGCGCTGCTGACCTTGCACGAGCGCGCGCGCGACTGGCGCGCCGCCGCCGAGGTCGCGGCCAAGCTCGAGAGCCGCGGCACCGGCTCGTTCGCACCGCGCATCGCGCACTACTGGTGCGAGATCGCGCTCGAGGCCGATGCGAAGCAGCAGACCGACGAAGCCGATGCGGCCGTCGCCAAGGCGCGTGAGGCCGCGCCGATGGCCGCGCGCCCGCTCGTGCTCGCCGGGCAGCGCGCGGCGCGGCGCGGCGCGCATGCCGAGGTGCTCGCGCTGTGGGGCGCGCTGATGGTCGCGCACCCGGCCGCGTTCAACCTCGTCGCGGCCGACTACGCGAAGAGCGCCCTGGCCAGCGGCCACGCGGCCGCGGCGATCGGGCGCTTGCGCGACCTGTACGCGCGCGCGCCGACCACCGACCTGCTCGATGCGCTCGCCCTGCTCGACCCCGAACCGGCGCATCAGCGCGAGCGCCTGCTGGCGCAGCTGCGCCAGCATCCGACGCTGTCAGCGGCGCAGGCGCTGGTCGCTCAGCAGGCCGAGGCACCGCTCGAGCCGCGCGACACCAAGGCGCTGGCCGACGCGATCGGCCGCGCCGCGGCGCCGCTGCACCGCTACCGCTGCGCGGCCTGCGGCTTCGAGGCGCAGCATTACTTCTGGCAGTGCCCCGGCTGCTTGAACTGGGACAGCTACCCGCCGCAGCGGCTGGAGGACTTGTAGAGATGACCACCCCCGGTCGTGGAGTACCACGCCCGCCCCCCGAGGGGGCCGGCAGCCGCCTTGGGAGCGGCCCGGCGGCGGCTGCCGCCGCCCCGTCGCGCGAACGCGTCGCGCAATCGAGCGTGCTCGTCGTCGGCGACGCGATGCTCGACCGCTACTGGTTCGGCGCCGTCGAGCGCATCTCGCCCGAGGCGCCGGTGCCGATCGTGCGCGTCGACCGCGAGGAGGAGCGCCTCGGCGGCGCCGCCAACGTCGCGCTCAACGTCAAGACGCTCGGCGCGCAGGCCACCTTGCTCACCGTCGTCGGCGACGACGAGCCGGCGCGCAAGCTGCGCGCGCTGCTCGAGCAGAACGGCGTGGCCGCGCTGCTCGGCAGCGACCCGCAGCTCTTCACGATCGTCAAGCTGCGCGTGATCGGCCGCTCGCAGCAGCTGATCCGCATCGACTTCGAGAACCAGCCCGACCACGAGCTGCTGGCCGGCATGCTGGCCGACTTCGAGCGGGCGCTGCCGGCGCACGGCGCGGTGCTGTTCTCCGATTACGGCAAGGGCGGCCTGACGCACATCCCGCGCATGATCGAGCTGGCGCGCGCGCAGCGCAAGCCGGTGCTGATCGACCCGAAGGGCAGCGACTACAGCCGCTACGCCGGCGCGACCGTGATCACGCCGAACCGCGCCGAGCTGGCGCAGGCGATCGGCACGTGGAGCAGCGAGGCGCAGCTGCTCGAGCGCGCGCAGGCGCTGCGCGAAGCGCACCGGCTCGACGCGCTGCTGCTGACGCGCTCGGAAGACGGCATGTCGCTGTTCGACGCGCGGGGCCACCTGCAGGTGCCGGCACAGGCGCGCGAGGTGTTCGACGTGACAGGCGCCGGCGACACCGTGATCGCCACGCTCGCCGCGATGCTCGGCGCGGGGCTGAGCCTGCGCGAGGCGATGCCGATCGCCAACCGCGCCGGCGGCATTGTCGTCGGCAAGTTCGGCACGGCCGGCGTCACCTACGAGGAGCTGTTCGCATGAAAGTCGTGGTCACCGGCGCGGCCGGCATGATCGGATCGAACCTGGTGCTCGGCCTGAACCGGATCGGCATCGACGACGTGATCGCCGTCGACGATCTGACCGACGGCCCGAAGTACCGCAACCTGCTCGGCGCGAACGTCAGCGACTATTTCGACCGGCGCGACTTCTACGCGCGCTTTTCGAACGGCGAATTCGGCCACGTCGACGCGGTGTTCCACGAGGGCGCCTGCTCCGACACGATGGAGCACGATGGCCGCTACATGCTCGACACCAACTACCGCTGCTCGAAGGATCTGCTCGACGCCTGCCAGGCGCAGGGCACGCGGCTGCTCTACGCGTCGTCGGCCGCCACCTACGGCGGCAGCGCCGCGTTCCGCGAAGAGCCGGCGTTCGAGCAGCCGCTGAACGTCTACGGCTGGTCGAAGCTGCTGTTCGACAACGTCGTGCGGCGCATGCTGCCGGCGGCCCGCTCTGGCAAGTTCACCCAGGTCGCCGGCTTCCGCTACTTCAACGTCTACGGCCCGCGCGAGCAGCACAAGGGGCGGATGGCGTCGGTCGCGTTCCACCACTTCCACCAGTTCCGCGAGACCGGCCAAGTCAAGCTCTTCGGCGCGCACGACGGCTACGCGCAGGGCCAGCAGAGCCGCGACTTCGTGTTCGTCGACGACGTGGTCGCGGTGAACCTGTGGTTCCTGCAGCACCCCGAGTGCAGCGGCATCTTCAATCTCGGCACCGGCCGCGCGCAGCCGTTCAACGACGTCGCGCTCGCCGTCGTCAACGCCGCGCGGGTGCAGCGCGGCGAGCCCGCGCTGGCGCTCGACGCGCTGGTGCGCGCCGGGCTCGTCGAATACATCGACTTCCCGGCCGCGCTGGTCGGCAAGTACCAGTCGTTCACGCAGGCCGACTTGGCCCAGC
>DATMIN010000580.1:0-8158 GCA_035554275.1 Burkholderiaceae bacterium | reverse complement strand
CCGTGCAACCAGGTGAAGGCGACGCTCTTCAATCGCCAGGACTTCATCGCGCGCTCGCGCAGTTTCGTTCCGGTCTACGTCGACGGCGACAGTCCGGGAGCGCAGAAGATCGGCGCGCGCTTTCACGTCAGCGGTTATCCGACGATGGTCCTGTTCACGCCGCAGGGCCAGGAAGTGACGCGCCTGCCGGGCGAGGTCGACCCGGTTCGCTACACCCAGGTGCTGACGCTCGGCATGAACGCGCAGCGGCCGGTGAAGGAGGTGCTCGCGCAGATCAAGGCCGGTGGCTCCGGCCTGACGTCGAACGACTGGCGCCTGCTCGCGTTCTACTCGTGGGACACCGACCAGCAGCAGCTCGTGCCGAAGGACGGCGTGCCGGCGCTGCTGAAGCAGCTCGCCGACGCGTGCCCGTCCGATCAGACCGAGATCGCCACGCGCCTGCGCCTGAAGGCGCTCGCCGCGGTCGACGACAAGGCGCCGCCCAAGCCCGACGCCACCGCGCAGGCCACGCTGCTGAAGGTGCTCGCCGACCCGGCCGCCTCGCGTGCCTACATGGATGTGCTGGCCAACTACGCGACCGACATCACGCGCGCGCTCAGCGCCAAGGGTTCGCCGCAGCGCGCCGAGCTGGTGACGGCGTTCGACGCCGCGCTGAAGCGCTTCGAGGCCGATGCGACGCTGTCGCGCGCCGATCGGGTCGGCGCGCTGATCGCGCAGGTCGACCTGGCGCTGATCGACGTGCCGAAGGACGACCCGGCCAAGGCCGCGAACGGTACCAAGGCCGCGAAACCGGCGCTGCCGGCCGCGCTGCTCGGCGACGTGCGCGCCCAGACCGCGCGCATGGACCGCGAGATCACCGACGGCTACGAGCGCCAGGCGGTGATCACCGCGAGCGCCTACCTGCTCGAGCGCGCCGGGCTCGGCGCCGAGTCCGACACGCTGCTGAAGGCCAACCTCGCGAAGAGCCACTCGCCGTACTACCTCATGAGCGAGCTCGCGAGCAACGCGAAGGCGCGCGGCGACAAGGCCGAGGCGCTCGGCTGGTACGAGCAGGCGTTCGACAAGAGTGAGGGCCCGGCGACGCGGCTGCAGTGGGGCTCGAGCTACATCAACGCGCTCGTCGAGATGGCGCCGCAGGACGAGGCGCGCATCGAGAAGGCCGCCGCCCAGTTGTTCACCGAGGCCGCGAAGCAGCCCGATGCGTTCTACCAGCGCAGCGGGCGCTCGCTGCAGCGGGTCGGCACCAAGCTCGTCGCGTGGAACAAGACCGGCACGCACGCGGCCGCGCTGCAGCGGCTGCAGACCCAGCTCGACGGCGTGTGCGGCGCGCTCGACGCGGCCGACCCGAAGCGCGCGGCCTGCGCCGCGCTGCTCAAGCCCGCCGCGAGCGTCTCGAAGACCGCCGCTTGAGCCCCGGCCGCGGCGCGGCGCACGCGATGCGTTGACGTAGCATCCGCGCCATGCAACGAGACGTGTCCCCACGCGCCGCGCGCACGCCGTGGCGCGCTGCGGCGCGCGGCGTGGCCGCCGCGTGGCTCTGCGCCGCCGCCATCTCGGTGCTCGCGGCGCCGCCGCCGGCACCGGCCGATGGTGTGCCGGCCGCAGCGACCGGCTGGGTCCACGCGCTGGCCGCGTTCGGCGCGCCGAAGTACGCGCGCGGCTTCGATCACTTCGAGTACGTGAACGCCGACGCGCCGAAGGGCGGCACGCTCAACCTCGCGAACCCGGACCGCCGCACCTCGTTCGACAAGTTCAACTCGTTCACCGTGCGCGGCTCGGCGCCGGCCGGCATCGAGATCTTCATGTTCGAGACGCTGTGCATCAACAGCGCCGACGAGCCGCAGACAATGTACGGCCTGCTCGCCGAGGAGATGCTGGTCGCGCCCGACAAGAGCTCGATCACATTCCGCCTGAACCCGAAGGCGGCGTTCTCGAACGGCGACCCGGTGACCGCGCAGGACGTGAAGTACTCGTACGACTCGTTGACGAGCCAGTACGCGGCGCCCGAGTACCAGGCAAAGTTTTCCGACGGAGTCAAGGCCGCCGTTATCGTCGACGACCGAACGATCCGCTTCGACCTAACGAACAAGAACACTGCGACGATGTTCAAGCTTGGTGGCCTGTACATCTTCTCGCACAAGTGGGGCCTGAAACCCGACGGCATGCACGTTCGTTTCGACGAACTGCTGAACGAGATCCCGCTGCTCAGCGGCCCGTACACCGTGGCGCGCCACGAGTCGGGCCGGCTGATCGAGCTCAAGCGCAACCCGGCCTATTGGGCGAAAAACCTCGGCGTGCGGCGCGGCCTGTACAACTGGGATCGCGTGCTGTACCGCTACTACAAGGACGAGACCGTCTCGACCGAGGCCTTCAAGGCCAACGAGTACGACCTCGTCAAGGTCTACTCGGCACGAATCTGGGCACGCGCGCACGTCGGCCAGAAGTGGGACGACGGGCGCATCGTCAAGACAGCGTTTCCGACCCGCAACGGCATCGGCCTGCAGTCGTTCCAGATCAACCTGCGGCGGCCGATCTTCGCCGACATCCGGGTGCGCGAAGCGATCACGCTGAGCTACGACTTCGAGACCAACAACCGCTACCGCCGCTTCAAACGCGCGAACAGCGTGTTCAACAACTCGGAGTTCGCGGCGGTGGGCAACCCGTCGCCGGGCGAGCTGAAGCTGCTCGAGCCGTTCCGCGCCGAGTTGCCGAAGGAAGTGTTCGGCCCGCCTTACCTTGCGCCGCGCAACGACACCGACGAGAACGCGCTGCGCCGCAACCTGCTGAAGGCGCGCAGCCTGCTCGAGCAAGCCGGCTGGAAGCTCGCCGCCGACGGCAAGCTGCGCAACGCCAAGGGAGAACCGTTCACCTTCGAGTACCTGTCGGCGACCGGCCAGAACACCGACCCGCGCATGAACCCGTGGCGGCGCAACCTCGACAAGCTCGGCATCACACTGCCGGACCGCAAGGTCGACTATGCGCTGTTCAGCCAGCGCCTGACCGACTTCAACTTCGACATGGTGACGATCGTCGAGCCGGCGTTCACGCTGCCGCAGGTCTCTGACTACACGGATCTGTACGGCAGCAAGGCCGCCGACGAGAAGGGCAGTGGCAACTTGCGTGGCGTCAAGAGCAAGGCCGCCGACCACGCGCTCGAGGCGATGGCGAACGCGCCGACCATCGAGGACTTCCGCGACGCCTGCCGCGCGCTCGACCGGATCGTGATGTGGAGCTACTGGCAGGTGCCCGAGCTGTACGGCGATACCGAAGACGTCTCGTACTGGGACAAGTTCGGCATGCCGGCGGTGCAGGCCAAATACTTCCAGATCGACAACTCGCCGATCCTGACGCCGCTGATCGCGTGGCCGCTCGCGACCTGGTGGATCAAGGACCCGGCCCAGCGCCGCTGACCGGACGACCGAATGCTCGCCTACATCGCCAAGCGCCTGCTCCTGATGCTGCCCACGCTGTGGGGCGTGCTCACCGTGACCTTCATCGTGATCCAGTTCGTGCCGGGCGGGCCGATCGAGCAGATCATGGCCGAGCAGCGCATCGGCGGCGGCGGCGAGTACCGGGCGCGCGCCGACAACAGCGCCAAGCAGATCGCCGAGCTGAAGAAGCTCTACGGCTTCGACAAGCCGGCGCATGTGCGCTATGTCGAGATGCTGAAGAACTTCGCGACCTTCCAGCTCGGCCGCAGCTTCCTGCAGAACAAGGACGTCTGGCCGCTGATCAAGGAGAAGCTGCCGGTCTCGATCAGCCTGGGCCTGTGGACGTTCCTGGTCTCGTACCTGATCGCGATCCCGCTCGGCATCGCGAAGGCGGTGCGCGAGGGCAGCCGCTTCGACACGATCTCGACGCTGTTCGTGCTGATCGGCTTCGCGATCCCCGGCTTCGTGCTCGGCGTGTTCCTGATCGTGCTGTTCGCTGGCGGCTCGTTCTGGGACATCTTTCCGCTGCGCGGCCTGACCTCCGACAACTGGTCGTCGCTCGGCTGGCCGGCCCGCATCACCGACTACTTCTGGCACCTGACGCTGCCGCTCATCTGCCTGGTGATCGGCAGCTTCGCGATCCTGACGATGCTGACCAAGAACACCTTCATCGAGGAGATGCGCAAGCAGTACGTGCTGGTCGCGCGCGCCAAGGGCCTGTCGCAGCGGCGCGTGCTGTGGAAGCACATGCTGCGCAACGCGATGATCCCGATCGTCACCGGCTTCCCGGCCGCGTTCGTCGGCGCGTTCTTCGCCGGCGCGCTGCTGATCGAGAGCCTGTTCTCGCTCGACGGCCTGGGCCTGCTGAGCTACGAGTCGATCGTCCGGCGCGACTATCCCGTCGTGCTCGGCGCGCTGTACCTGTTCACGCTGATCGGGCTCGTCGTGAAGCTGATCTCCGACCTGCTGTACGTCGTGGTCGACCCGCGCGTGCAGTTCGAGGCGGTGGGCAAGTGATGGTCGCCGTCATCGAGCCGTCCGCCTCGCCCGCCGAAGCCGCGGCGGCGGGCGCGCTGATCGCGCCGCCGACGCCGCTCTCGCCGAACCAGCGCGCGTGGCGGCGCTTCAAGCGGCACCGGCTGGGCATCTGGTCGTTGTGGATCTTCGCCGTGATGCTCGGCCTGAGCCTGATCGCCGAGGTGCTCAGCAACGACAAGCCGCTGGTCGCGCACTACAACGGCGAGTATTTCTTCCCGATCGTCAACAACCCGAGCGAGGTGCGCTTCGGCGGCGATTTCATGACCGCCACCGACTGGAGCGACCCGTTCATCGCCGCGCAGTTCGCCAAGCCCGGCAACTGGATGCTGCGCCCGCCGAACCACCACTCGGCGACCTCGATCGAATACTTCGCGAAGCTGCCGAACCCGGCCCGGCCGAGCGCCGCCAACTGGCTCGGCACCGACGAGCTCGGCCGCGACATGATCGCGCGGCTGTTCTACGGCTTTCGCGTCAGCGTGCTGTTCGCGCTCGCGCTGACCGCCATCGGCGTCGCGATCGGCCTGGCCGCCGGCGCGGTGCAGGGCTACTTCGCCGGCCGCATCGACCTGACGCTGCAGCGCCTGATCGAGATCTGGACCTCGATCCCCGAGCTGTACCTGCTGATCATCTTCGCGTCGATCTTCAAGCCCTCGATCGGGCTGCTGCTGATCCTGCTGTCGCTGTTCGGCTGGGTCGGCCTGTCGGACTACACCCGCGCCGAGTTCCTGCGCAACCGCTCGCTCGAGTTCGTGAAGGCGGCGCGCGCGCTCGGGCTTTCGAACGGCCAGATCATCTGGCGCCACGTGCTGCCGAACTCGCTGACGCCGGCGATCACGTTCCTGCCGTTCCGCATGAGCGCGGCCGTGCTGAGCCTGGTCGCGCTCGACTTCCTCGGCCTGGGCGTGCCGCCCGACGTGCCCTCGCTCGGCGACCTGGTGCGCCAGGGCAAGGCGAACCTCGACGCGTGGTGGATCATCGTCCCGACCTTCGTGCTGCTGGTCGTGACGATGCTGCTGCTGACCTTCATCGGCGACGCGCTGCGCGACGCCTTCGACACGCGCAAGTCATGATGAATGCCGAACACGTTCACCGCGGAGGAACGGAGTTGACGGAGTTTGCGCGGAGTGAACTGACGGGAAGCGTCCTCGCCGCGGCGTTCGAGGTGCACACGCTGCTCGGGCCCGGATTGCTCGAGTCGGTGTATCAGGAGGCGCTGCGCCATGAGCTCGGATTGCGCGCCATTCCCGCTCGGACTCAGGTTCTGGTGCCCGTGCACTACAAGGGCGAATCGCTGGCGTCTTCGTTGCGCCTTGACCTGCTCGTCGCCGACGAGGTCGTCGTCGAAGTCAAGTCGGTTAAGGCGCTCGAAGAGATTCACACGGCGCAATTGCTGACCTACCTGCGCCTGACTGGGTTGAGCACCGGCCTGCTGATCAACTTCAACGTCGCATCGCTCAAGCTGGGTATCAAGCGCGTCGTCAACACTCCGCGGAACTCCGCCAACTCCGTTCCTCTGCGGTGAACGAATTGAGTCCTCTCACCCAGCCGCTGCTCCAGATCGAGCACCTGTGCGTGCGCTTCGGCGAAAGCACGGTCGTCGACGACGTGTCGTTCGCTATTCGCGAGGGCGAGAAGTTCGCGCTGGTCGGCGAATCGGGCTCGGGCAAGTCGATCACGGCGCTGTCGGTGCTGCGGCTCGTCGATGCGGCGGTCACCACGGGCGCGATCCGCTTTGCCGGCGCCGACCTGCTGACGAAGTCGGAACGCGAGATGCGCGGCATCCGCGGCGCCGAGATCGCGATGATCTTCCAGGAGCCGATGACGGCGCTGAACCCGCTGTTCACGGTCGGCAACCAGATCGGCGAGGTGCTCGAGCTGCACGAGGCACTGCGCCCGAACGCGGCGCGCGCGCGCGCGATCGAGCTGCTCGCGCGCACCGGCATCCCCGAGCCCGAGCGGCGCATCAACTCGTACCCGCACGAGCTCTCGGGCGGCCAGCGCCAGCGCGCGATGATCGCGATGGCGCTGGCGTGCCGGCCGAAGCTCTTGATCTGCGACGAGCCGACGACCGCGCTCGACGTGACGATCCAGGCCCAGATCCTCGCGCTGCTCGACACGCTGCAGGCCGAGCTCGGCATGGCGCTGCTGTTCATCACGCACGACCTGAACCTGGTGCGCCGCTTCACCCACCGCGTCGGCGTGATGGAGCGCGGCAAGCTGGTCGAGATCGGCAGCACCGCCGAGGTCTTCACACACCCGCAGCATCCGTACACGAAGAAGCTGCTCGCGAGCCGACCGCTGCGCGTGGTGCAGCCACTGCCGGCCGACGCAGCGGTGCTGCTGGCGGGCAGCGACGTGGGCGTGCAGTTCGCGATCCCGCAGGGCTGGTTCAAGAAGCGCGTGTTCGAGGCGGTGCGCCACGCCACGCTGCAATTGCGGCGCGGCGAGACGCTCGGCATCGTCGGCGAGTCGGGCTCGGGCAAGACCACGCTCGGGATGGCGCTGCTCGCGCTGCAGCCGATCGCGACCGGCCAGGTCGAGATGGGCGGCCAGCGCATCGACGACGCCGACCGCGGCACCCTGCGCGCGATGCGCAAGCGCATGCAGGTGGTGTTCCAGGACCCGTTCGCGAGCCTGAGCCCGCGCCTGACGGTCGGCCAGATCGTCGGCGAGGGCCTCGCGCTGCACCGCCCCGAGCTGACCAAATCGGCGCGCGACAAGCTCGTGCTCGACATGCTCGACGAAGTCGGCCTGAGCGAGGCCCAGGGTGTGAGCGGCGTACTGCAGCGCTACCCGCACGAATTCTCGGGCGGGCAGCGCCAGCGCATCGCGATCGCGCGCGCGGTGGTGCTGCGCCCCGAGGTGCTGGTGCTCGACGAGCCGACCTCGGCCCTCGACGTCTCGGTGCAGCAGCAGGTGCTGGCGCTGCTCGCGCAGCTGCAGCGTCACTACGGCATGAGCTACGTCTTCATCAGCCACGACCTCGCGGTGGTGCGCGCGATGTCGCACCGCGTGATGGTGATGAGGGGCGGCGACGTGGTCGAGGAAGGCGAGGCGATGGCGCTGTTCGAGGCGCCGCGCGACGCGTACACGAAGGCGCTGCTGGCCGCGGCCCATCTGGCCTGAGCGCCGGCGACCGACGTAGCGGCTAGCGCAACGCCTCGCGCACGAAGTCGAGCCGGTCCTGGCCGAAGAACATCTGCGGGCCGACGAACATCGTCGGTGCGCCGAACGCGCCGCGCGCGACGGCCTCGTCGGTGTTCGCGCGCAGGGCGGTCTTGACCGCGGCGTCGACGGCCCAGCCGAGCACTTCGGCGGGCTCGAAGCCGGCGGCCATCAGCGCCTGCGAGGCGATCACCGGATCGTTCAGGTTTTTCGGCTCGACCCACATCGCGTGGAACACGCCGTGCAGGTAGTCGTCGAGGCGTTCCGGCGCGCGCAACTGCACGCCGGCGGCACCACGCATCAGCGTCAGCGTGTTGATCGGGAAGTGCGGGTTCATCCTGAACGGCACGCCGTAGCGCCGGGCGAAGCGCGGCAGGTCGTCCTGCATGAAGCGGCCCTTCGCGGGCACGCTCACCGGCGACGCGTTGCCGGTGGCCTGGAACACCGCACCGAGCAGCATCGGCCGGTAGACGAGCGTCGCGCCTTCGGCCTCGCACAGCGCGGGCAGTTGCGTCCACGCGAGG
>DATMIN010000579.1:0-6376 GCA_035554275.1 Burkholderiaceae bacterium | reverse complement strand
TTGTCCGACAGGCCGCGCATGCGTCGCGCTTCCAGCACCAGCCAGGGCTGGACCTCGTCGTAGTCGACTGCGTAGAACGAGAACCCGGCACGCACCGAGCCGAAGTCGTGGTTCAGCCCGGTGGCGCGGTACAGGCGCGCGCTGGCGGCGAGGTAGACGCGCGTGGTCTCGTAGTCGACCTGCACGCCGGGCGCGAAGGCGAGCTTCGAGCCCGAGAAGTCGTTGCCGCGGATCGCGCCGACGCCGGCGAAGAACCACGCGTTGGCTTGCGCGTCCTCGAGGTTCCAGCGTTGCAGCAGGCGCGTGTAGTTGGCCTCTGCCAGCGTGCGCGTCTTCGTCTCGTCGTCCGAGCGCATGTAAAGGCCGCCCGCGCCGATCGCGTCGCGCGCGGTGAACGCATAGTTCGCCCACGACTCGCGCCAGTTCGGGCCGAAGTCGCCCATCGCCATCACGCTGCCCTTGAAGCCCATCGGGGCTGCGTACGCGCCGCCCAGGCCCACGGCGCAGGCCAGCGCCGCGGCCCACCTCGGTGTTCTCATACGATCTCCAGCGGTGGCCCGGAGCGGGCCACGGTTCACGCCACCGCAGCAGAGAACTGCGGACGCAACTCGGGCTTGGAGATCAGGAAATGGGCGGCTTGAGCGCCGGCGCCGGAGCGGCGCTGACGAAAGCGATGCCGCCCGTCAACGGCGCGGCCTGCGTCGCGAAGGCGACGACGTCGAAGCGCGTGCTCGACAGCTCGGCCATCGGAACGCACAGATCGCACGACGTGCAGCCGTCCATGCCGGCGGGCGCCGGCGACGACTGGGCCGCGTCGGCCGTGGCGTGCATCGGGCAGTCGGCCGGCATGCCGCTGGCGGCGTGCGACGCGAGCCCGCCGGTCGCCATCTGGACGCTCATCAGGTCGCCCGCCCAACCGCGAAGCGGGAGCAGGACGATCATGAACATGATGACGAGGCGGCTCACGCGCCGATGATACCTACGCGGCGAACCGAACATGCCGATCGATCGATGGCGTTCGCCGTGCGCTCAGAGATCGGCCGCCGCGGCGCCGCGTGCGGCGGCCGGATCGTGCAGCCGCAAGTCCGGCAGCCAGCGCACGAACCACAGCGACAGCAGCGAGACCAGCGCGGCGAGCCGCATCACGTGGCGGAACGCGATGTCGTTCGTGCCGCCGTGCTCGGCGCGCGCCGCGTCGAGCAGCCGGCCGAGGCCTTCGCCGTCGAGCGAGGTCACGCCGGCCGGCAGGTGATCGCGCAGCAGCAGCAGCACGATCGAGCTGAGCACCGCGATGCCGATCGCGCCGCCGAGCTGGCGGAAGAACGCGGTCAGCGCCGTCACCGTGCCGACGTGCTCGGGTGGCACCGACTGCTGCACCGTGATCAGCGTCGTCGGCATCTGCAGCCCCATGCCGAGGCCGAGCGCGATCAGCGCCAGCGTCGCCGGCCAGCCGGTCGCGCCGACGAAGCCGAGCGCGAGCAGGCCGAGCGGCACCATCGCCACGCCGAGCCGCTGCATCGGCAGCACGCGCCCGTGGCGGTACAGCCAGCGGCCGCTGAGGAACGCCGCGGTCGGGATCGCCAGCGTCATCGGCAGCAGGCGCAGCGCGGCATCGGCGGCGCTGAAGCCTTCGGCGAGCTGCAGTCGCAGCGGCACCAGCACCGACAGTGCGATGAAGTTGAAGAAGCAGATGAACAGCAGCGCGGAGCAGGCGACGACGGTGCGGTTGGCGAACAGCGCCAGCGGCACGATCGGCTGCGGGTGCCGGCGCTGCTGCGCGACGAACAGCGCGAGCAGCGCCGCGGCCAGCGCCCAGCCGCCCAGGTTCCACGCGTCGCCCCAAGCCGTGCCCTGGCCGACGCGCGTGATCGGCACGAGGAAGGCCGTCAACCCGGCGAGCAGCAGCAGCGCGCCGAGGCCGTCGATGCGTGCCTTGCGCGGATGCACCGGCAAGGCCTTCAGCGAGCCGTGCACCAGCGCCAGCGCGATCACGCCGACCGGCACGTTGACCCAGAAGATCCATGGCCACGACAGGTACTCGGTCAAGAGCCCGCCGACCACCGGCCCGAGCAGGCTCGCCACCGCCCAGACGACGCTGACGTGGCTCTGGTAGCGCCCGCGCTCGCGCAGCGGCACCACGTCGGCGATCACCGCCTGCGCGGTGGCGATCAGGCCACCGCCGCCGGCGCCCTGCAGCACGCGCGCGAGCACGAGCTCGGGCAGGGTCCGCGCGAGCGCGCACGCGGCCGAGGCGAGCACGAACAGCGCGATCGCCGAGAGCATCACGCGGCGCCGCCCGAGCAGGTCGCCGAGGCGCCCGTACAGCGGCGTGACCACCGTCGAGGCGATCAGGTAGCCCGACACGACCCACGCCATCCACTCGAAGCCGCCGAGCTGGCGCGCGATCGTCGGCACCGCGACGCCGACGATCGTCTGGTCGAGCGCGGCGAGCAGGATCGTCGTCATCACCGCGGTCAGCGCGGCGCGCAGCTGGGTCGGAGTGAGCGGGGTGAGCGGTGCCGGCGCCGCGGGGGCGGCCGCGGTCACGACGGCGCGGCGTCGCCGGGGCGGGGCTCGAAGTGCACGCCGGCCTCGGCCATGCCGCGCGCCACGCCGGCGCGATCGGCCGCGCTGCGGTTCTGGCCCACCTTCCATTTGCCGGTGAGCGCGGTCAGCTCGATCTCGATGCCGACGATCGCGCGCAGCATCGTCGCCAGGAAGTCGGCCGGCGCGTCGCTGACGGCCCACGGCTGCGCGCGCGGCGCCTCGAAGCGCTCGGTCAGCCGCGTGACGAAGGCGTGCAGCCACGGCGCGTCGTCGACCGCGCGCAGCCGGCCGCGCGCCTGCACCATCACGTAGTTCCAGGTCGGCACGACCTTGCCGTGCTCGGCCTTGCTCGCGTACAGGCTCGGCGACACGTAGGCCTGCGGGCCCTGGAATACGACCAGCGAATCGGTGTCGGCGCGCGCCTCGTGCCACAGCGGATTCGCGCGCGCGACATGCCCGCGCAGCAGGCCCAGGCCGCTGGCCGGGTCGGCCGAATTCACGTCGAGCACGAACGGGATGCTGTTCGCGGCCAGCTCGCCGGCGGCGCTCTGCGTGACGAGCAGGCCGAGCGGGTGCGTGCGCACCAGTTCGTGCAGCACGGCGGGGCGGCTCTCTTCGAAGTGGGCGGGCAGGTACATGGGTCGGCGCGAGGCCGAATGATGCCCGATCAGTGCTGGAGCGTCACCGAGGAGGCGGGCGACGGTCGATCGGCAGCCGCTTCAGACAAGCGCGCACCCGCGCAACTGAAGTGCCTGCCACAAGTCTGCGTCGCGCCGTTGCGGTCATGCGGGTTGCCGAGCCCCCCGAATGAGCGCCCCAAGTACTTGGGGTGGCGGGCCCGTGGGGTGGTCGCTACCGTTTCATCCGCTTGCATCTTGAGGTCGACGCCGCATCCCGCGAGCGGCGCGCCGGAGGCGGGCACACAAAGGCCAGTGCCGCCGTCTTGTCGTTCGACAAGCTCGAGACGGCGCGGCGGGAGACTCCATGGAAGAGCGCAGGGTTCTGTGCATCAGCGTCAAGTACTCGGATGGCGCGTGGGTGCAGCGGTTGAGCGGCGATGGCTGGAAGGTCGAGTTCGCGCCCGACCTGAGCACTGCGCACCGGCAGCTGCAGGAGCAGCCGTACCTCGTCAGCCTGCTGGTGCCGGGGCGCGTCGGGCCCGACGCCTGCACCGAACTCGGCAACTTCCTGCGCGGGCACAGCGGCCTTGAATGGGTTGGCGCGTTCGAGCCCGAGGTGGTGGCGTTGCCGGCATGCCGCGACCTGATCGTCGACCACCTGTTCGATCACCACACGCTGCCGGTCAACCCCGTGCAGATCGCCGCGACACTCGGGCACGCGCACGGCCGCGCGGCGTTGCGCCGGGCGGCGCGCGCCGAGCGCGCGCCGATGCGCGATGGCTCGATCGTCGGCACCAGCCCGGCGGCGCGCGAGCTGCTGCGCCAGATCATGCGCGTGTGCAAGGTTGACGCGCCGATCCTTGTGCGCGGCGAGAGCGGCAGCGGCAAGGAGCTGACGGCACAGGCGATCCACCGCCACTCGAGCCGCGCCAAGGGGCCGTTCGTGCCGGTCAACTGCGGCGCGATCCAGGCCACGCTGATCCAGTCGGAGCTGTTCGGCCACGAGAAGGGCGCCTTCACCGGCGCCTCGAAGGAAGGGCGCGGCCTGATCGAGGCGGCCGACGGCGGCACGATCTTCCTCGACGAGATCGGCGACCTGTCGCTCGACCTGCAGATCAACCTGCTGCGCTTCCTGCAGGAGAAGACGATCAATCGCGTCGGCTCGACGCGCAGCATCCGTGTCGATGCGCGCGTGATCGCGGCCACGCACGTCGATCTCGAGAAAGCGGTCGCGAACGGAACGTTCCGCGAAGACCTGTTCTACCGCCTCAATGTCGTGCCGCTGCGCGTGCCGCCGCTGCGCGAGCGGCGCGCCGACGTGGCCGAGCTTGCCGAGCATTTCTACGAGCAGTACGGTGCCGAGAAGAGCCCGCAGCTCAAGGGCTTCAGCCGCACCGCGATGCTCGCGCTGAGCGAGCACGACTGGCCCGGCAACGTGCGCGAGCTGATCAACCGCGTGCGTCGCGCGATGGTGATGGCCGAGGGCCGCCTGATCGGCCCGGTCGATCTCGGCCTGGCCGAACGCGACGAGTCGCGGCCGTGGGACGCGCTCGAGGAAGCTCGCACACGCGCCGAGCGCGGCGCGATTTCCGTCAGTCTGCAGCAGGCCGGCCGCAACGTCACCGAAGCGGCCCGGCAACTCGGCGTGTCGCGCATGACGCTGTACCGGCTGATGGCCAAGCACGGCATCGTTCACGACGTCCGCGGCTGATGCGCGAGCGCCCTGCGCCCACCTGCGCGGGCAAACCCCCGTCACAGAATCGAACATCCCCCATGCTCGCGGGGTGTGCGCGCAAGCTGTTGATTCGCAAGGAGAAAAACGCCCACTTTCGGTGTCGCGCCCGCGCGGGACGCAGGGCCTCGGCGAAGTGTCGCAAGGGTGTGACAACTTCGCGCGAAATCGGCCGCGTCGGGAATCGCGTTACGTTTGCACTGCGACGATTTCTCCTTTCGCTTCAAGCACTTGCGAACGCCGGTCGGCGATCGGCACCGAACCTGCAACGCCTTGTGTGAATTGGCATGGATGCCAGTTCCCAATGCCTTGCACAGCAACCTCGAGGAGCCCTAGATGAATAGAACCCTACTGGCCACTGCGATCGCGCTCGCGTTCGGGTCGGCCTACGCCAATCCAACCAATTACGGTACCGAAGGCACGAAGCACGCGACGACCGGCGATCAGACCGCGACGGCCACGTCGACACAGACCGGAGCCGGCCCGAACGCCAACGAGAACTCGACGGCGACGTTGACGAACGACAGTTCGAACCACTCGAAGACGAACAGCTCGAACAACTCCGATCAGAAGAACAACAAGAGCACAGGCGACAACCGTGACAACAAGGGCAAGGCGAAAGCCGACGGTTATGGCACCGCTGCTGCGAACAACGGCGGCAGCGCCACCGCGACCTTCACGAACGCATTCAACAACAGCAAGGCCGTCGCGGTCAGCAAGCTGAGCGGTTCGGTCAGCGGCATCACCGTCTACGGCCTGGGCAATATCGCCACCAACAATGGCAACGCCAACGCCGGCAAGGGCGGCGCCGGCGGTGACGGCTATGGCGGCAACGGTCAGACCGGCAACACCAGCGGCGGTTCGGGTACCGGCGGCAATGGCGGCAATTCGTCGGGCGGCAGCGGCGGCAACGCCGGCAACGGCACCGGCGGCAGCGGCGGCTCGGGCTCGGGTGGCTCCGGCGGCTCGGCCAGCAACGGCAGCGCGACCGCCGGCGCGGCGAGCAACGGCAGCGCCACCAATGGCAGTGCGAAGGGCGCGAACGCTGGCGACGGCGGCGACGCCAAGAACGCGAGCGGCGGTGACGGCGGCAACGCCAAGGCCTCTGGCGGCGACGCCAAGGGCTCCGGCGGCGGCGC
Source organism: Burkholderiaceae bacterium (assembly GCA_035554275.1). GTDB lineage: Bacteria > Pseudomonadota > Gammaproteobacteria > Burkholderiales > Burkholderiaceae_C > LMDS01. Next base: position 338 of record DATMIN010000579.1, on the reverse strand, counting down.
GCTCGCGGGCAACCTGCAGGGCACGGGCAGCGCGAAGTCGGGCACCGACGCCGACGGCGGCAGCGCCAAGGCCGGCAGCCTGACGGAAAGCGGCTCCGGCCTGGCCAAGAACGGCTCGTCCGGCGGCCTGGCGGCCTCGGGCCAGAAGTCGGGCACGGATGCCTACGCGGGCGGCTCCGGCAAGGGCGGCAGCGCGTTGGCGGGCAGCGGCGCGAAGGGCGGCGGCGCCTGGGCTGCCGGCGGCGACACCGGCAAGAAGGCCGGCAACGGCGGCGCGGCGACGGCCACCGGCGGCGCGGGCAGCTCCGGCACGGCGACCAGCACCGGCGGCTCGGGTA
>DATMIN010000578.1:0-2653 GCA_035554275.1 Burkholderiaceae bacterium | reverse complement strand
GCCCGACACCGGCGCCGTGCAGGCAATCGCGCGCCACTACCGCGAGGTCACCGTCGCCGACGCGCGCTCGCGCCTGCTCACCGCGACGATGACCACGCGCCCGTTCGCCGAGCGGCTGCAGTGGTTCTGGGCCAATCACTTCACCGTCTCGCTCGCCAAGGGCAGCACGCGCGGGCTGGTCGGCGCGTTCGAGCGCGACGCGATCAGGCCGAACATCGCCGGCTCGTTCGAGCAGCTGCTGGTCGCGTCGACAACGCACCCGGCGATGCTGCGCTACCTCGACAACGTGCAGTCGGCCGGGCCGCAATCGCGCATCGTCGCGCGCGCCGCGCGCCGCGCCGCCGCGCTGGACGAGGGCCCGCGCGTCACCGGCCTGAACGAGAACCTCGCACGCGAGGTGCTGGAGCTGCACACGCTCGGCGCCGAGAGCGCGCGCGGCATTGGTGACGCCACCCCGGCCTACACCCAGGCCGACGTGACCGCGTTCGCGCGCGTGCTGACCGGCTGGCGCGTCGGCTATGCCGACACCGACCCGACGCGCAATTTCGATCCGAACTGGCACGAACCGGGCACGAAGACGCTGCTCGGCAAGACCTACCCCGAAGGCCCGCAGGCACTGCGCCAGGTGCTGCACGACCTGGCGCTGCATCCGGCGACCGCGCGCTTCGTCTCGACCAAGCTGGCGCGCCACTTCGTCGCCGACGAGCCGCCGCCGGCGCTGGTCGACCGGCTCACCGCACGCTACCTGCGCAGCGGCGGCGAGCTCGCGCCGCTGTACCGCGAGCTGATCGCGAGCCCCGAGGCTTGGGGCCCGCGAGCGGCGAAGCTGAAGACGCCCGAGGAGTTCGTCGTCTCGGCGCTGCGGCTGCTGCAGCTGAACCCGCGCCTGTTCGACCGCGCCGATGCGAACCCGCAGGCCGCCGGTGGCATCGCGACGCTCGGCCAGCGCATCCAGGCCGCGCCGTCGCCGGCCGGCTGGAGCGACCGCGCCGACGACTGGCTCGGCCCCGACGCGGTGTGGAAGCGCGTCGAGTGGTCGACGCGCGTCGCGCAGCGCCTGGGCACCAGCGTCGACGCGCGCGCGCTCGCCGCGCAAAGCCTCGGCCCCGCGCTCGGCAGCGACACGAAGACGCAGCTCGAGCGCGCCGCCGACGGCCCGCAGGCGCTCGCGCTGCTGCTGATGGCGCCCGAGTTCCAGCGCCGCTGACGCGCGTCATGCCCTCTTACTCGAACGGAGCCTCGCGATGACCCATCCGACTCTCGACCCGCGCCGCCGCCAGCTGCTGCGTGCCGCCCTCGGCGCCGCCGCGCTGACCCCGATGGCCACGCTGAGCCTGGCCGCGCCGAGCGGCAGCGACCGGCGCTTCGTGTTCGTGATCCTGCGCGGCGGGCTCGACGGTCTCTCGGCCGTGCCCGCGGTCGGCGACCCCGAATTTGCCGCGGCGCGCGGCGCGCTCGCGCAGTTCGGCGCCGCGCCGCTCGCGCTCGACGCCACCTTCGCGCTGCACCCGAACCTCGCGCAGCTGCACGCGATGTACGGCCGCGGCGAGCTCGCGGTGATCCACGCGGTCGGCCTGCCGTACCGCGAGCGCTCGCACTTCGACGCGCAGCAGGTGCTCGAGAGCGGCGGCGCGCGGCCCTACGAGCTCTCGACCGGCTGGCTCGGCCGCGCGCTCGCGAGCTCGGGCCGCAAGAGCCTGGCGCTCAACACCGCCGTGCCGCTGGTGTTGCGCGGGCCGGGCGTGGTCGACACCTGGGCGCCGTCGGCGCTGCCCGACCCCGAGGCCGACCTGATCGCGCGCCTCGGCAAGCTCTACGCGAACGACCCCGCACTCGCGACCGCGCTCGAGCGCGCGAAGGCCTTGCACTTCGACGGCGCGATGCCTACCAGCATCGCGAGCGAGATGGCGGCCGGCCCGATGATGAACACGCCGGGTGGTGCGCGCGGCGGCAACTTCACGCTGCTGGCGACGCGCGCCGCCGAGTTCCTCGCCCAGCCGGGCGGGCCGCAGGCCGCGGTGCTCGAGGTCAGCGGCTGGGACACGCACGCGAACCAGGCGAACCCGAACGGCGCGCTGGCGAACTACCTGCGTCAGCTCGACATGGGTCTTTCCGTGCTGCGCGACGGCCTCGTGCCGAGCGGCAGCTGGGACCGCACCGTCGTCGTCGTCGCAACCGAGTTCGGCCGCGAGGTCGCGATCAACGGCACGCTCGGCACCGACCACGGGACCGGCGCCGCCGCGTTCGTGCTCGGCGGTGCGGTGCGCGGCGGCCGCGTGCTCGCCGACTGGCCGGGCCTGGCGAAGCGCGACCGCAACGACGGCCGCGACCTGAAGATCACGACCGACCTGCGCGCGGTGCTGCGCGGCGTGCTGTCGCAGCACCTGCAGGTCGCGACGCGCGCGCTCGACACCGAGGTGTTCCCCGGCAGCGCGGCGCTCAAGTCGCCGGCGTTGCTGAAGGCCTAGAACAACGCAGCGATGCGCCGCGCCATCCGCTGCGCTGCGCCGCGGTGCTGCGATGCGAAGCGCAGCGCGTTCGCCGACAGCGCCGCGCGCCGATCCGGCTCGGCGAGCAGCGTCAACGCGAGCGCGACGCCCTCGTCCATATCCGCCGCGCGCAGCGACGCGCCGGCCGCGAGCGACAGCGCCGC
>DATMIN010000577.1:0-2359 GCA_035554275.1 Burkholderiaceae bacterium | reverse complement strand
CACGGCCAGCCCTGATCCTGGCCGTCTTCGACGACGACGCACCGCCGTTCACGGTGCGCGTCGCCTACGGCACCAGCCAGCGAACCACCGCCCTGCACCGGGGGGAGTTCTCCATCCTGCGCGACCGCAATCCAACAGCGTACGAGGCCGCCGGCCTCAGCTACGACACGAAGTTCGACCTGAAGCAGGCCCTCGATTTGCCGTACACCACCGAGTGGTTCTCGGTGCCTCCGGCCGCACCGCATGGCCAGACACCGAAGCTCGGCACCCTGCACCCATCGCTGGTGCGCGCGGTCCAGGCAGCGTTCCGGGCGGCCACTGCATGAGGCTGCGGCCAGAACCTCGATGAGGCTCAACCGGTCCGTCGGCGCCGCTCAGTGCGCGCCCACCACCACCGGCACCTCGGTCGCCGGCGGCGTGTTGCGGCTGCGCCCCGCACGCACGATGCCGCCGATCATCACCATGCCGACGCCGGGCAGGTCGCCGAGCGCGACGCTCTCGAGCAGCGTGCGGCCGGCAGTGTGCTGGGCCCGATCCATGAACACGAAATCGGCGTCGCGGCCGGCCTCGATCAGCCCGCAGTTCAGGTTGCGCAGCCGCGCGGTGTTGCCGGTCGCGAAGCAGAACGCGAGCTCCGGCGGGACGCCGCCGAGGCTGGACAGCATCGCGATCATCCGCAGGATGCCGAGCGGCTGAACGCCCGAGCCGGCCGGCCCGTCGGTGCCAAGGATCACGCGGTGCGGGCACTTGAGTTGCAGCGCCATCTTCGCGGCCGCGATCGCGACCTTCTCGTTGCCGTTGTGCACGATCTCGATCGCGCGGCTGCTCTTCTCGCACAGCTCGCACACGTGCGCCTCGGGCAGCGCCGTGTGGCCGCCGTTGATGTGGCCGATGATGTCGGCGTCGGCCTCGAGCACCACGTCCTTGTCGATCAGCCCCGAGCCCGGGATCGACGGTCCGCCGGTGTGGATCGTGCTCTGGATGCCGTGGGCGCGCGCCCACTTCACCATCGTCGCGGCCTCGGTGCCGCCCTTGACCGAGCCGAGGCCGATCTCGCCGAGCAGGCCGACGCCGGCCTCGGCGAGTTCGCGGAAGTCGCTCTCGACCATGCCCTTCTCGATCACCGGCGCGCCGGCCAGCACCTTCACGCCGCCGGGGCGGAAGTTGTCGAACGCGCGCTGCGCGGTGATCGCGAGTGCCTTCAGGCCGACGATGTCCTTCGGGCGGCCCGGCAGGTGCACCTCGCCGGCCGAGATCATCGTGGTGACGCCGCCGTGCATCGTCGAGTCGATCCAGCCGAGCTGGCCCTGGCGCGGTGTCCAGTCGCCGAACACCGGGTGCACGTGGCTGTCGATCAGGCCCGGCGCGACGCAGGTGCGGCGCGCGTCGATCACGGTGTCGGCTTCGTCGGTGTCGACATCGGCCTCCTTGCCGACCGCCGCGATCACGCCGTTGTGAACCACGATCGTGTCGGCATCGAGCACCGGCTTGTCGATGTCGCCCGACAGCAGCAGCCCGATGTTGCGGATCACGACCTTGCCCGAGCTTGCCGTTGCGGTGGCGTCTGCCATGCGGCCCTCCGATGTTGGTTCAGTAAATGCTACATGAATCGGCGCACCGGCCGACCCCGCGGCGCCGCAAAAGACTGAGACACTTCGCCCGGAATGAACGACAGCATCCGCTCGCTCGCCCCGTCAGCGCCGGCCGACGATAGCGCCTCCGGCAACGGCCTGCTGTGGCTGCTGCTCGCGGTGGCGGCGGCGTTCGCGCTGTGGCGGCCGCGGCCGCCGCGCGAGTGGCTCGCGCTGGTCGACTGGCCGACCGTCGGCGCGCTCGCCGGGCTGCTGGCGATCACGCAGGCGGTCGAGCGCAGCGGCGTGCTGCAGGGCGCGGCGCGCCGGCTGCTCGCGCGCGTCACGCACCAGCGCGAGCTCGCGCTGTGGCTGATGGCCGGCGCGGCGGTGCTGTCGGCGCTCGTCACCAACGACGTGAGCCTGTTCCTGCTGGTGCCGCTGACGCGCGTGCTCGCGACGCAGGCCGAGCTGCCGCTGGCGCGCCTCGTGGTGCTGCAGGCGCTCGCGGTCAACGCCGGCTCGGCGCTGACGCCGATCGGCAACCCGCAGAACCTGTTCCTGTGGCACCGCTCGGGCCTGACGATCGCCGAGTTCATCGCGATGATGGCGCCGACCGTCGCGGTGATGCTCGGGTGGCTGTTCGCGACCACGTGGTGGCTGGTGCCGCGCACGCCGATCGCACTGCAACCCGAGGCGGCCGCGCACGACACCGACCCGCGGTTGCTCGCGCTGGCCGGCGTGCTGTTCGTCGCGTTCGTCATCGCGCTCGACCGGCACGCGCTCGC
>DATMIN010000576.1:0-2072 GCA_035554275.1 Burkholderiaceae bacterium | reverse complement strand
GAGCTGGGGGCGTCATTCCGAGATTTCGGCGTTGTGGTACAGCGCCTGCACGTCGTCGAGGTCCTCGATGACGTCGAGCAGCTTCTGCATGCGCTGGCCGTCCTCGCCGGCCAGCGCCACGGTGTTCTCGGCCCGCATCGTGACCTCGGCGACCTCGGGCTTCAGCCCGACGGCCTCGAGTGCGGCCTTCACCGCCTCGAACGCGGGCGGCGCGCACAGCACCTCGATCGCGCCGTCGTCGTCGGTCACGACGTCGTCGGCACCGGCCTCGAGCGCGGCTTCCATCACCTTGTCCTCGCTGGTGCCCGGTGCGAACACGAACTGCCCGACATGCTTGAACTGGAACGCGACCGAACCTTCGGTGCCCATATTGCCGCCGTACTTGCTGAACGCATGCCGCACCTCGGCGACCGTGCGCACCCGGTTGTCGGTCATGCAGTCGACGATGATCGCGGCGCCGCCGATGCCGTAGCCCTCGTAGCGTATCTCTTCGTAGTTCACGCCCTCGAGGTTGCCGGTGGCCTTGTCGATGTTCTTCTTGACGGTGTCGGCCGGCATGTTGGCGGCCTTGGCCTTTTCAACGGCCAGACGCAGCCGCGGGTTCATCGCCAGGTCGCCGCCGCCCTGGCGTGCGGCGACGGTGATCTCACGAATCACTCTGGTCCAGACCTTGCCGCGCTTCTCGTCCTGGCGGCCCTTGCGGTGCTGGATGTTGGCCCATTTGGAATGTCCGGCCATGAGGCTCCTCGGTCCTTCTCGGCACGCCGGGGCGGCGACCATTGTTCGATAGACTGCAATTTTACTTGGGCGCCCGCGCCCGCCGTTGGAGTGTGCGCATGGCCGAGCCGATCCTGATCGCCCAGCACGTGGTCTCGGCCACCGAGACGACCGAATGCTTCCTGCTGCCGGCGCTCGCGAACCGCCACGGCCTGATCACCGGCGCCACCGGCACCGGCAAGACGGTGACGCTGCAGACGCTCGCCGAGGCCTTCAGCGCGCGCGGCGTGCCGGTCTTCATGGCCGATGTGAAGGGCGATCTGGCCGGCATCAGCCAGGCCGGCAGCGTCTCGCCGAAGCTCGCCGCGGTGCTGAACGAGCGCGGCATCGAGCCGACGCCGCCGGTCGCGTGCCCGGTGACGCTGTGGGACGTCTTCGCGGGCGACCAGAAGGCGAATGACAAGAGCGCCGCTGGCGCTCAGGGCCACCCGGTGCGCGCGACCGTCAGCGACATGGGCCCGCTGCTGCTGGCGCGCATGCTTGCGCTGAACGACGTGCAGCAGGGCGTGCTGCAGCTCGTCTTCAAGATCGCCGACGACAACGGCCTCTTGCTGCTCGACCTGAAAGACCTGCGCGCGATGCTGCAGCACGTCGGCGACAACGCGGCGCAGTACCAGACCGAGTACGGCAACGTCAGCGCCGCCAGCATCGGGGCGATCCAGCGCGGCCTGCTGCAGATCGACAGCCAGGGCGGCAACCGCTTCTTCGGCGAGCCGATGCTCAACATCGCCGACTTCATGCAGACGACAAGTGGTCGAGGCGTCGTCAACATCCTCGCCGCCGACCAACTGATGAACAGCCCGCAGCTGTACGCGACCTTCCTGCTGTGGATGCTCAGCGAGATCTACGAGCAGTTGCCCGAGATCGGCGACCCGGACCAGCCGAAGCTGGTGTTCTTCTTCGACGAAGCGCACCTGCTGTTCACCGACGCGCCGAAGGCGCTGCTCGAGCGCATCGAGCTGGTCGTGCGGCTGGTGCGCAGCAAGGGCGTCGGCGTCTACTTCGTGACGCAGAACCCGCTGGACATCCCCGACGCCGTGCTCGCCCAGCTCGGCAACCGCGTGCAGCACGCGCTGCGCGCCTTCACGCCGCGCGACCAGAAGGCCGTCAAGGCGGCGGCGAGCACCATGCGCGCCAACCCGGGGCTCGACATCGAGACGGCGATCACCGAGCTGGCCGTCGGCGAGGCGCTGGTCAGCCTGCTCGATGAGAAGGGCCGGCCGAGCCTCACCCAGCGCGTCTTCGTGCGCCCGCCGGGCAGCCAGATCGGGCCGATCACGCCGGCGCAGCGGCAG
>DATMIN010000575.1:0-9849 GCA_035554275.1 Burkholderiaceae bacterium | reverse complement strand
CCAGCGCGCACCACTGGGCCAGGAAGCTCGCCGCGCTCGGGCTGGAGCCCCGGATCATCTCGGCCCAGCTCGTCGAGCCTTACCGAACCCAGGGCGGCGGCGGCAAGAACGACGCGAACGATCCCGCCGCGATCTGCGAGGCCGCTTTGCGCCCGACGATGCGCTTCATCCCGGTCAAGTCGGTCGAGCAGTAGAGCATGCCTTGATCCCTTCGCGCAGCCGATGCACGCACAGCCGCGCCAGCGCTCCAGCGGCGGCAAGAACAACCGATGCGTCGATGCGTCGCAAACGGATTCGTCGTAGCTCCCCAGGCCCAGCACGCGCTGCAAGCCCAGGGCGCTGACACCCTGCTTCTGATTGGTCAGAGACCACGCCGCCGCGAGCCACACGCGCCGCGGCGTGCGGGTCTTGTCGAAGATCGTGCCGGCAGTCACCGTGCTCTGGCGTGCACATGCTCGGCACATCAGCTGAACCCGACTGGAGCCATGGGGTGCCTGCGAAACACCGCAGGCCGGACAGACAAGTCCTTGCGGCCAGCGCAGCCGCTTCGTTCCAGTTGCGCGGGTAGTCTTTACCTGCCTTGGGCGTTGCGATATGCTGGATATCCATCCAGTAGTTCCGGTGGCGGTGGAACGGGAGCCAAAAGGATACCCCTCACATATTCACAGTATGCAAACGCCTCGACGCATCGCTGCCGGCGAGCGGCCCGCTCCGGTCGATCCGGCCTCGGCCGCGACGAAAGGGCGCGGCACCGCGTGGGCGATTCAGCACCGCTATGTCGGCGAGCTGCGCGAGGCGCACGACGATGGCTGGGGCACGCTCGAGCAGCAGGCCGCCGAAGAGACGCTGCCGCCCGCCACCACGATCATCGAGGAGCACGCGCGCTCGATCCTATCGCGCAACGACTCACCCGACATCCACTTCGACCTGTCGATCAACCCGTACCGCGGCTGCGAGCATGGCTGCATCTACTGCTTCGCGCGGCCGACGCACAGCTACCTCAACCTCTCGCCGGGGCTCGACTTCGAGACCCGCATCATCGCCAAGGTCAACGCCGCCGAGCGCCTGCGTGAGGCGTTCGCGGCGCGCAGCTACCGGCCCGGGCTGCTCAACATCGGCTCGGCCACCGATGCGTATCAGCCGGTCGAGCGGCGCCTGCGCATCACGCGCCGCGTGATCGAGGTGCTGGCCGAATGCGCGCATCCGTTCTCGCTGGTCAGCAAGTCGTCGGGCGTCGAACGCGATCTCGATCTGATCGCGCCGATGGCGCAGCGCCGCCTCGCCGCGGTCTACATCTCGGTGACCTCGCTCGACGCCGAGTTGGCGCGCATCCTCGAGCCGCGCGCGGCCGCGCCGCATCGGCGCTTGCGCACGATCGAGGCGCTCGCGAAGGCCGGCGTGCCGGTCGGCGTGAGCGTCTCGCCGCTGATCCCGTTCATCAACGAGCCCGAGCTCGAGAAGGTGCTCGAGGCCGCGGCCGCCGCGGGCGCGACCTCGGCCTTCGGCGTGGTGCTGCGCCTGCCGTGGGAGGTGAACCCGCTGTTCCAGCAGTGGCTCGACCAGCACTTCCCGGATCGCGCCGCGCGCGTGATGGCGCGGGTGCGCGAGATGCGCGGCGGGCGCGACTACGACGCGCGCTTCGGCGCGCGCATGAAGGGCGAGGGCGTGTGGGCGCAGCTGCTCGCGCAGCGCTTTAGCAAGGCGGCGGCGCGGCTCGGCCTGAACCGCGAGCGCGTCGGGTTCGACTTCACGCAGTTCCGCGCGCCGCGCGCGGCGCGTGCCGACGGTCAGCGCGATCTGTTCGGCTGAGCCGCGCGCTCAATCGCTGAGATCAGGCTCGAAGAAGACCCAGCGCAGCTGCGGGAACGCGGCACGCAGCCCGCGTTCGACGCGGTTGATCGCGTCGATCAGCGCGATGTCGGAAGGCTGCGGCCGCATCCGCGCCTTCACCGCGAGCATCACCTCGCCACCGAGCTGCTGCGTGATCAGGCTGTAGATCGTCTCGACCTCGGCCTGGGCGAGCAGGTGCACGCGCAGCCGTTCGACGACCGCGGGCTCGGCGCTCTGGCCGACCAGCAGCGCCTTGACCTCGATGCCCACGAGCACCGCCACCAGCACCAGCAGCACGCCGATGCAGATCGAGCCGATCGCGTCCCACATCGGGTTGCCGGTGATCATCGACGCTCCGATGAAGCCGAGCGCGAGCACCAAGCCGCCGAGCGCGGCGAGGTCTTCGCCGAAGATCACCAGCAGCTCGCTCTGGCGCGAGGTGCGGAACCAGCGCCACAGCGAGGTGGCGCCGCGCTCCTTGTCGATCTCGCGCAGCGCGCCCCACAGCGAGACCGACTCGGCGACGACGCCGAACGTGAGGATGCCCACCGCCACCCACGCATATTTCACCGGCTCGCTGTCATGCAGCTTGTGCGCGCCTTCGTAGATCGAGAACAGCCCGCCCATGCTGAACAGCATCAGCGCGACGATGAAGCTCCAGAAGTAGATCGCGCGGCCGTGGCCGAGCGGGTGCTCCGGCGAGGCCTGGCGCTTCGCTTCCTTCAGGCCCCAGATCAGCAGCGCCTGGTTGCCGCAGTCGGCGAACGAGTGGATCGCCTCGGCCAGCATCGACGACGAGCCGGTGTAGACCGCGCCGACCGTCTTTGCGATCGCGATCGCGAAGTTGGCGCCGAGCGCGAAGAAGATCGACTTGAGCGAATCGGCTTGCGCGGACATGGGTGGGTTTCGGTGTGAGGTGTGCGCGGCGCGCTCACGGCGCGCGGCAGGCGGCCAGCGCGTCGAGCCCCGGGCGGTATTCGGCGGCGCGGATGCCGAGCAGCCCGAGCGCGGTGTGGAACAGGTGATCGTGGCTGAGCGCGGCGTCGCGTTGGGCGTCGAGGCACGCGCGCGCCGTGCCGCCGGCGGCGCTGTTCATCCACAGCACCATCGGCACGTGCTTCTGCTCGATCGGCGCGAGCGCGTACGGCAGGCCGTGCAGGTAGAGGTTGTTCTCGCCGAGCGATTCGCCGTGATCCGAGACGTACAGCAGCGCAGTGTCGTGCTGTGCCGACTGCCGCTGCAGCCAGCCAATCGTCTGCGCGAGCACGTGGTCGGTGTAGGCGATCGAGTTGTCGTAGGCGTCGATCAGCGCGGCCGGGTCGCACTGCTGCAGCACGTTGGTCGTGCACTCGGGCATGAACGGCTTGCGCGCCGGCGGGCTGCGCTTCCAGTACGCCGGGCCGTGGCTGCCCATCTGGTGCAGCACCAGCAGCACGCCACGCGCGCGCGCCTGCGCGGGCAGCGCGGCGAGGCGCTCGTCGAGGCCGTGCAGCAGCGCCTCGTCGAGACACTCCTCGCCGTCGCACAGGCCGGCCGGCAGCGGCGCCGCGCCGGTGGCGGCATCGCGCGCGAACGCGCTCGGCACGCGCGCGCACACGCCCTTGCAGCCGGCCTGGTTGTCGAGCCACAGCACCGCCATGCCGGCGCGCTGCACGAGATCGAGCAGGTTCTCGGGGTCGCGCTCGCGCGCGCCGTAGCCGGCCCGGCCGAGCGCCGAGAACATGCACGGCAGCGAGGCCGCGGTGTTGGTGCCGCACGACATCACCTGCCGAAAGCTCGTCACCGGCAGCGCGGCGAGCTCGGGGTTTGTCGGCCGCGCGTAGCCGTTGAGCGAGAAGTGATCGGCGCGCGCCGTCTCGCCGATCGCGAGCACGAGCAGCGGCGGCTTCGCGCTGGCGGCGCGCGGCAGGATGCGCGCGTCCAGCCCGATCGGCGCCGGCGGGCCGCCCGGCTTCGCGCCCGACTGCAGCGCGAGATCGACGAGTGCATAGAGCGAGTTCACCGGGTTGATCAGGTAGCGCATCGTGCGGTGGTTGCGCATCGTCGACGACAGGTCGGCGAACAGCGCAAAGAGCAGCGCCGCCAGCAGCAGCACGAGCGCGACGACACCGGCCGCGTTGCGCCCCGCCTGGCGCCATACGCCCAGGCCGCGCACCGGCACGCGCCACAGCAGCACGAGCGGCGGCCCAGCCAAAAGCAGCAGGCTGCCGAGCAGGCGCAGGCTCAGCAGGTCGCGCACCTCGGCCGGGTCGGTCTGCACGACGTTGGCCATCATCGTCGTGTCGATCACGACGCCGTAGGTGCCCATGTAGTGCGCGCCGAGCGCGGCCGCCAGCAGCAGGAACGCGATCGCCGGCTTGATCGTCGCACGCCACGCGAGCAGCGCGAGCAGCAGCGCGGTGAGCGCCGCGACCATCACGCCGAAGCCGGCGACGAACAGCAGCCCGCGCGTCGAGGCGGTCTCGGGCAGCGCGAGCAGCGAGCGCCACAGCGGCCAGTTCGGCAGCGCGGCGATCCACATGCCGGCCAGCAGCGCGAGGGTCAGCGGATTCCAGCCGCGCGCGGGGCGCTGCGACAAATCGGCGAACGTCGTCATGTGCGCCATTGTCGATGCAATGGCGCGCGTCGCTCGCTACTTGAACAAGTCCTTGACCCGATCGGTCCAGGTCTTCGCGTTCGGCGAATGGCGGTCGCCGGCGCTGCGAAACGACTCGTCGAGTTCCTTCAGCAGCTTGCGCTGCGGCTCGGTCAGCTTGATCGGCGTCTCGACACTCACATGACAGTAAAGGTCGCCGGGGTAGCTCGAGCGCACGCCCTTGATGCCCTTGCCGCGCAGGCGGAAGGTCTTGCCGTGCTGCGTGCCCTCGGGCAGCTCGATCTCGGCCTTGCCGCCGAGCGTGGGCACCTCGATGCCGCCGCCTAGCGCCGCGGTCGTCAGGCCGACCGGAATCGTGCAGTGCAGGTCGTCGCCGTCGCGCTCGAAGATCTCGTGCTGCTTGATGCGGATCTCGATGTAGAGGTCGCCGGCCGGCCCGCCGTTGGTGCCGGGCTCGCCGTTGCCGCTCGAGCGGATGCGCATGCCCTCGTTGATGCCGGGCGGGATCTTCACTTCGAGCGTCTTGTTCTTCTTGATCCGCCCCTGGCCGCTGCAGGTGGTGCAGGGCTCGGGGATGATCTTTCCGGTGCCGTGGCAGTGCGGGCAGGTCTGCTGGATGCTGAAGAAGCCCTGGCGCAGGTGCACCGTGCCCTGGCCGTTGCAGGTGCTGCAGATCTTCGGGCTCGTGCCCGGCTTCGCGCCGCTGCCTTTGCAGGTCTCGCAGGTCTCGTACGACGGGATGCGGATCTGCGTTTCCTTGCCGTGCGCCGCCTCCTCGAGGGTGATCTCCATCGCGTAGCTCAGGTCGCTGCCGCGGAACACCTGCTGGCCGCCGGGGCGGCGCTGGCCGCCGGCGGCACCGCCGAAGATGTCGCCGAAGATGTCGCCGAACGCCTCGGCGAAGCCGCCGAAGCCTTCGGCGCCGGGGCCGCCACCGCGGCCCATGTTCGGATCGACGCCGGCATGGCCGTACTGGTCGTAGGCGGCCCGCTTCTGCGGGTCGGTGAGCATCTCGTAGGCTTCCTTGGCCTCCTTGAACTTGGCCTCCGAGGCCTTGGCGTCGTCACCCTGGTTGCGGTCCGGGTGGTGCTTCATCGCCAGCTTGCGATAGGCCTTCTTGATGTCGTCGTCGCTGGCGTTCTTCGTCACGCCGAGCGTTTCGTAATAGTCGCGTTTGGCCATGAAAATTCTCAGCGCATCGAAAACAGAACCGCCGCGTTGAGCGGCGGGCAGAGCCCGCCGCCTCGAACGCGGCGAGATATTTGGACGGCCTTGGCGCCCGCAGGCGCCGAGGCTGCTCCAAATATCACTTCTTCACTTCCTTGAACTCCGCATCGACGACGTTGTCGTCGGCCGCCGGCTTGGCCGATGAAGACGAGGCCGCCTCCGCATGCGGCTGCTCGGTGGCACCACCGGCGGCCGCACCCGCTGCCGCGGCCGCGGCCTGCGACTCGGCGTAGATCTTCTCGCCGAGCTTCTGGCTCGCGGCGACGAGCGCTTCGGTCTTGGCCTCGATGTCGGCCTTGTCCTCGCCCTTGATCGACTCCTCGGCGGCCTTCAGCGCGACCTCGATCTTCTCCTTCTCGCCGGCGTCGAGCTTGTCGCCGTGCTCGGTCAGGCTCTTCTTCGTGCTGTGGATCAGCGCGTCGGCCGAGTTGCGGGCCTGGATCAGCTCGAGCTTCTTCTTGTCGTCGGCCGCGTTCAGCTCGGCGTCCTTGACCATCTGCTCGATCTCGGCTTCGGTCAGGCCCGAGTTGGCCTTGATCGTGATCTTGTTTTCCTTGCCGGTGCCCTTGTCCTTCGCGCCGACGTGCAGGATGCCGTTGGCGTCGATGTCGAAGCTCACTTCAATTTGCGGCATGCCGCGCGGGCTCGGCGGGATGCCCTCGAGGTTGAACTCGCCCAGGCTCTTGTTGCCCGAGGCCATCTCGCGCTCGCCCTGGTAGACCTTGATCGTCACGGCCGGCTGGTTGTCGTCGGCGGTGCTGAACACCTGCGCGAACTTGGTCGGGATCGTGGTGTTCTTCTTGATCATCTTGGTCATCACGCCGCCCAGCGTCTCGATGCCGAGCGACAGCGGCGTCACGTCGAGCAGCAGCACGTCCTTGCGGTCGCCGGCCAGCACCTGGCCCTGGATCGCGGCGCCCACGGCGACGGCTTCGTCAGGGTTCACGTCCTTGCGCGGCTCCTTGCCGAACAGCTCCTTGACCTTCTCCTGCACCTTGGGCATGCGCGTCATGCCGCCGACCAGGATCACGTCGTTGATCTGGCCGACCTGCACGCCGGCGTCCTTGATCGCGGTGCGGCACGGGGCGATCGTGCGCTCGATCAGGTCTTCGACCAGCGCCTCGAGCTTGGCACGCGTGAGCTTGATGTTCAGGTGCTTCGGGCCCGACGCATCGGCCGTCACGTACGGCAGGTTGATGTCGGTCTGCGCGCTGCTCGAGAGTTCGATCTTGGCCTTCTCGGCGGCTTCTTTCAGGCGCTGCAGCGCCAGCACGTCCTTCGTCAGATCGACGCCCTGGTCCTTCTTGAACTCGGTGACGATGTAATCGATGATGCGCTGGTCGAAGTCTTCGCCGCCGAGGAAGGTGTCGCCGTTGGTCGACAGCACCTCGAACTGCTTCTCGCCGTCGACATCGGCGATCTCGATGATCGAGATGTCGAACGTGCCGCCGCCGAGGTCGTAGACGGCGATCTTGCGGTCGCCCTTCTCGTTCTTGTCGAGGCCGAACGCGAGCGCGGCCGCGGTCGGCTCGTTGATGATGCGCTTGACGTCGAGGCCGGCGATGCGGCCGGCGTCTTTGGTGGCCTGGCGCTGCGCGTCGTTGAAGTACGCGGGCACCGTGATCACCGCTTCGGTCACCGCTTCACCGAGGTAATCCTCGGCGGTCTTCTTCATCTTGCGCAGCGTCTCGGCGCTGACCTGCTGCGGCGCGAGCTTCTGGCCGCGCACCTCGACCCAGGCGTCGCCGTTGTCGGCCGCGACGATCTTGTAGGGCATCAGGTCGATGTCCTTCTGCACTTCCTTCTCGGTGAACTTGCGGCCGATCAGGCGCTTGACCGCATACAGCGTGTTCTTCGGGTTGGTCACGGCCTGGCGCTTGGCCGAGGCGCCGACGAGGATCTCGCCGTCCTCCTGGTAGGCCACGATCGACGGCGTGGTGCGCGCACCCTCGCTGTTCTCGATCACCTTGGTGGTGTTGCCTTCCATGATCGACACGCACGAGTTCGTGGTGCCGAGGTCGATGCCGATGATTTTGGCCATGTTGTGTTGCTCCTCAGAAGCTGGATGAAGTTGTTCTCAACGTGTGGATAAGGTGTGGGCTTTCAAGCGCCGGCGCTGCATTCGCTGTGGGTAAGCTGTGCATGCCGAACGTCAGGCGGCGCCCGCCACCGTGACCAGCGCCGGCCGCAGCA
Organism: Burkholderiaceae bacterium; assembly: GCA_035554275.1. Lineage (GTDB taxonomy): Bacteria > Pseudomonadota > Gammaproteobacteria > Burkholderiales > Burkholderiaceae_C > LMDS01. Next base: position 2,003 of record DATMIN010000575.1, on the reverse strand, counting down.
CACGGTCGGCGATCAGGTAGCCCTTCTGCAGCACCGCGACCACGGTGTTGGGCTCCTGGCTTGCGGGCACCACGCTGATGGCCTGGTGCTGGTGCGGGTCGAACTTCGTGCCCGCGGTCGGGTTGATCTCGGCGACCTTGTTGCGCTCGAGCGCGGCGCCCAACTGGCGCAGCGTGGCGTGCACGCCCTCGAGCATCTGCTCGGGGGTGGCGTCGGGGATCGCGATCGCCGCCTCGAGGCTGTCTTTGACCGGCAGCAGGCTGTCGGCGAAGGCCTCGACGGCGTACTTGCGGGCCTTGGCGATCTCGTCCTCGGCGCGGCGCCGGGTGTTCTCGGCCTCGGCCTTGGCGCGCAGGTAGGCGTCGGACACCTCGGCGTGCTTGGCCTCGAGTTCCTGCAGCCGGATCTCGGCGTTGACGGCCGCGGCGGCCTCCTGGGCGGGCGCGGCGCTCACGGCCGGATCGTCGGCGGGGTACGGGGGGGTCGGGTCGTTGGTCGTCATAGCGGCGAAGAACATCTGAATCGGGGCATCTGAGGCGATGCCCCTCGATTTCAAGAGGGCATTTGATGCCGCTGCGGGCCGGCGCCGCAGCGCCGCAGGCTCACTCGGGCTCGATCGAGGCGCTCCAGCGGTTCCAATCGGCCAGCTCGCGCCGGTCGCGCTTGGTCGGGCGGCCCTGGGCGATCACCAGCGCCGGCTCGGTGTTCTCGCGCCGCGCCTGGGCCTGCGCGGTGCGCTGCTCGATGCTCTCGGCGGTCTCGGCGAACAGGCCCTGCGCCTGCGTCGCCGGGCCGCGGTGATCGCTCGCCGCGGTGACGACGACGGTGAGCGCGACCACGCCCTGCTTGAGCGCGATCGTGTCGCCCACGCGCACCTCGCGCGAGGCCTTGGCGACCTGGCCGTTCACCTGGACCCGACCGCGGCCGATCTCGTCGGCGCTCAGGCTGCGGGTCTTGAAGAAGCGGGCGGCCCACAGCCACTTGTCGAGGCGGACCTTGTCGCCGGACGGCTCGGCGGGTCGGGGAGTCGATCTCATCGACGCAGATTGTCGGTCAACGGCAGGCTGACCACCGCGTCCAGGCCCGGGCCGGGCGTGCGGTTGTCGAGCGTCAGGCGGCCGCCGAGCGAGCCGACGATCTCGTCGCAGATCGCCAGGCCCAGGCCGGCGCCGCCCTGCAGGCTGTCGGCCGAGGCGCCGCGTGCGAACGGCTGGAACAGCCGCTCGCGCACCGCCGGCGCGATGCCGGGGCCGCTGTCGGCGATCGTCAGCGTCGCGTGGCGGCCATCGCGCGCCATCGAGACCGCCAGGCGCGCTTCGGGCGGTGTGTTCTTGATCGCGTTGTGCAGCAGGTTGCGCGCGAGCTCGCGCAGCGACCACGGGTGCGCGCGCACCGACGCGGTCACCGTGTCGAGCGAGAAATCGAGACGGCGCTCGGCGATCAGCGGCGCGAGGTCGAGCGCCACGTCGCGCACGACCTCGGCCCACTCGGTGACCGGCGGGTCGCCCTGCTGGCGCAGTTGCTCGACCTTCGCCAGCGCCAGCATCTGGTTCGCCAGCTCGGTGGCGCGCCGCACGGTGTGATCGATCTCGAGCAGCGCCTGCGCCGGCTCGACATCGCCGCGCCGCGCCGACTGCACCTGCGTGGTCAGCACCGCGAGCGGCGTGCGCAGCTGGTGCGCGGTGTCGCGGACGAAGCGCTTCTGGTGCTCGAGCAGGTCGCGCAGGCGCGCCATCACCTGGTTGGTCGCGTCGATCAGCGGCGCCAGCTCGCGCGGCGCGCTGCCGGGCTCGATCGGCGTCAGGTCGTTGGCCGGGCGCGCGTTGATGCGCGCGCTGAGCTCGCGCACCGGCCGGGTCGCGCGCTGCACGACGAGCAGCACCACGCCGGCGATCAGCGCCACCAGCGCGGCCTGGCGCCACAGCGTGTCGATCAGGATCTGGCGCGCCAGCGTCTGGCGCAGCTCGAGCGTCTCGGCGACCTGGATCGTCGCCATGCCGCGG
>DATMIN010000574.1:0-24973 GCA_035554275.1 Burkholderiaceae bacterium | reverse complement strand
CCCGTTCCTGCACCTGTCGATGCACCTGTCGATCACCGAGCAGCTCGCGATCGACCAGCCGCGCGGCATCCGCCAGGCCGTCGAGCTGCTCGCCGCGAGGCTCGGCTCGGCGCACGCCGCGCAGCACCAGGTGATGGAGTGCCTCGGCGAGATGGTCTGGGCCTCGCAGCGCAGCGGGCTGCCGCCGGATGGAGAGCGGTATCTGGAGTGCGTGAGGCGGCGGGCGACGCGGTGATGTTGGGCCGGCGGGGGCCGAGCGGCAAAGGCGCGTGCGGCCAGGCTGCTCCGCTTCACTGCGGCGGTCTGCGCTGCGCTCCGACTCCCCTGCGGTGCTCGGTCTCGCGGCCCGTCGCCCAACTCGCTTCGCTCACTTCGTTCGCTACGCTCAGACAGACGGCGACAAGTCAGTTCACGAAGCGCGCTGCGCGCGCGGGCCACGAGCCCTGCGCTCCTCGGCGCCGCAGAGGCGCTGCGCAACCTGGCCGCACGCACCTTTGCGACGAGCATCGGGCTGTTCGCGGGAACAACTCGGTGGTGCCCGAGCGGCAGGTGGCATCGGGTGCGGGCTCAGTGGGCGGCGACGAGAAGCGCAGGCTCGGGGTCGGCGCGCGCAGCGCGCTTCGTGAACTGACTCGCCGCGGCTGTTCGAGCGCAGCGAACGAAGTGAGCGTAGCGAGTTCTGCGGCGCGACCCCGAGCCGAGCATCGCAGTGGAGTCGGCGCGCAGCGACGACCGCCGCCGTCTGAGCCCGCACCCGATGCCGCCTGCCGCGATCGCGCCGAACCAAGAATGACGCTACTCGCTCCCCACCAGCCCGTTCCTGATCGCGTACACCGTCATCTCCGAGTTGTTCGTCAACCCGAGCTTCTCGAGCACGCGCGCGCGGTACACGCTCACCGTCTTCGGGCTGAGCATCAGCTCCTCGGCGATGTCGGACAGGCGCTTGCCCGAGGCGATCATCACCAGCGTCTGCAGCTCGCGGTCGGAGAGCTTCTCGTGCGCGTTGGCGATCATCGGCGTGGTCAGGCTCTCGACCAGCATCTGCGCGATCTCGGGCGTCACGTACTTGCGGCCCTGCGCCACGGTGCGCACCGCGGCGACGATCTGCGCCGGGTCGCCGCCCTTGTTGACGTAGCCGAACGCGCCGGCGCGCAGCGCGCGGATCGCGTACTGGTCTTCCGGGTACATCGAGACGACGAGCACCCGCATCGTCGTCGTCTCGTCCTTCAGCACGTGCAGCACGTCGAGGCCGCTGCGGCCGGGCAGGTTGATGTCGAGCACCAGCACGTCGGCGGTGTGGTCGCGCATCAGCGTGCGCAACTCGCCGTAATCGCCGGCCTCGCCGACAACCTCGATGTCGACCGCGTCCGACAGCGTGTCGCGGATGCCGCGCCGGATCAGCGCGTGGTCGTCGCAGAGGATGACGCGAATCATCGTGCGGGCCTCACAGCGAACCCCACTTGCTCGGGTCGGCCTCGTCGCGCACCGCCACCGGCTCCGTCGTCGGCGCCACCGCGCCGAGCAGCCCGAGCGGCACCGACAGGATCAGCGTCGTGCCGCCGGCGTCGCTGCTCAGCTCGACCCAGCCGCCGACGGTGCTGGCGCGCTCGTGCAGGCCGCGGATGCCGAACGAGCGCGCCTTCGCGAGATCTTCGGCACCGAGGCCGCAGCCGTTGTCGCTGATCTCGAGCGAGAGCACGCCGCCGGCGAGCGAGAGGTCGAGCTGCACCCGGCTCGCCTGCGCGTGCTTGCTGATGTTGGTCAGCGCCTCCTGCGCGGTGCGGTAGGCCACCAGCGGCACGCCGGGCGGCAGGTCGGCCGGCTCGGCCGGCAGGCGGATCGCGCACTCGATGCCGGTGCGCTTCTCGAAGCGCTGCGCCAGCCACTGCAGTGCCGCGACCAGCCCCTGGTCGAGGATCGCCGGGCGCAGGTTGTGCATGATCCGCTTGCTCGAATCGATCGCCAGCGTCACGGTCTCGAGCGCCGAATGCACGCGCGCGGTCACCGCGGCCGAATCGGAGTGGCGCGCGATCCACGCCAGATCGAACTTCAGCGCCGTCAGCGAGCCGCCGACATCGTCGTGGATCTCGCGCGCGATCGCCACGCGCTCCTGCTCGATGCTGGCCTGCAGGTGCTGCGCCAGCGCGCGCAGCCGGTGCTGCGATTCGTCGAGCTCGCGGTCGGCGCGCTCGCGGGCGCGCCGCGTGTCGTGGGCCTCCACGACGTGCAGCAGCGCCGGCACGAGCCGCGCCAGGTTGTTCTTCAGCAGGTAGTCGCTCGCGCCGTTGCGCATCGCCTCGACCGCGGTGTCCTCGCCGATCTCGCCCGAGACCAGGATGAACGGCAGGTCGCGCCCGCTCGCCTTCAGCAGGTCGAGCGCGACCAGGCCCGAGAAGCCGGGCAGGTTGTAGTCGGAAATGATCGCGTCCCAGTCGCGCTCGTCGAGCGCGTCGAGGAACTCGGCCTCGGAGTCGATCCGGCGCATCCGCACCCGCAGCCCGCCGCGCGCCAGGTGGGCGAGCGTGAGTTCGTGGTCGAGTTCGGAGTCTTCGAGGTGCAGCAGATCCAGCACGCGCTGGACGCCGGCGGCGATCGGGGCCGGGCGCGGTTCCTGCCGGAGCGTGGGCTGCATGGCCCGAGTATGCCCCGCGCCACGGCGGCCGGGCAATCGTGCCGGCCCGGGGCAGCGATCGGCCCTCAGGTCGGCGCGGCGCGTGCCGAAAAGAGGGAACACGACCGTTGGCCGCATGCCCCGAACCCCTTTGCCCTGAGCTCGATGCCCCACCCCGCCCCCACCGCCGCGCACGGCGTGCTGCCCCTGGCCGCCGCCGCCGACCTGCAGGACGCGCTGATGACCGCCTCGCACGACCTCGACCGTCTGCAGGCGCTGCTCGCACACGCCTGCGACGAGTTGCTGCTCGGCTTCCAGGGCGCGACGCAAAGCCTGCGCGACATCGCCGGCGGCGCGGACGGCACCGCGCCCGCGCTGGTCGGCGGCGCGCTGCGCCAGCTCGGCGGCGCGGTCACCGCGCTGCAGTTCCAGGACATGGCCTCGCAGCTGATCGCCCACACCCATTGCCGCCTGCGCCACTGCGCCGACCGGCTGGCGCGCGAGACGATGGGCGACGACGACGGCGACACCGTCGTCGAAGCGCCGCCGCTGCGCCCCAACCCCGTCACGCAGGACGAGATGGACGCCGGCTCGGTCGAGCTGTTCTGACCCCGACACCTCAAGACACAGCACCAACGGCCGACAACGCCCCAGGAATTCCGGAGAACCCCATGCACTCAATCCTCGCCGTCGACGATTCGGCGTCCATGCGCCAGATGGTGACCTTCACGCTGAAGAGCGCCGGCTACAGCGTCGTCGAGGCGGTCGACGGCCAGGACGCGTTGGAGAAGACGGGCAAGACCGACTTCGACCTCGTGCTGACCGACCAGAACATGCCGCGCCTCGACGGCATCGGCCTGACGCAGCGGCTGCGCAGCAACCCGAAGTTCAAGACCACGCCGATCCTGATCCTGACCACCGAGTCGAGCGACCAGATGAAGCAGGCCGGCCGCAACGCCGGCGCGACCGGCTGGCTGGTCAAGCCGTTCGATCCGGCCAAGCTGATCGAGGTCATCAAGAAGGTGATCCGCTGACCGCGGGCCGCACCGCACACGCCGGAGACAAGACATGGGCGACATGACCACCGAAGGCGCCAACATCGGCGCCGGCATCGACCTGAGCCAGTTCTATCAGGTCTTCTTCGAGGAGGCGGGCGAGAACCTCGACCGCATGGAGGCGCAACTGCTCGCGGTCGATCTCGAATCGGCCGACGACGAGGTGCTGAACTCGATCTTCCGCTGCGCGCACTCGGTCAAGGGCGGTGCGGCGACGTTCGGCTTCGCCGACGTGGCCGAGCTGACGCACCAGATGGAGACCCTGCTCGACAAGCTGCGCCGCCACGAACTCGCGCCGAGCGCGTCGATGGTCGACGTGCTGCTGCAGGCCGGCGACGCGCTGCGCGCGCAGCTCGCGCGCCACCAGGGCGCCGGCGGCGACGCGGTCGACACCGCCGATCTGCTGGCGAGCATCCGCGCGCTCTCGGGCGGCGGCCAGGCCGCGCCTGCGCCGAAGCCGGCCCCGGTCGCCGCCGCGGCGCCCGCGCCGGCGCCCACCGAATCGCAGCCCGGCGCGGTGCGCCACCTCGAGGTGCGTGTCGGCCCGCTGGCCGACATCACCCAGGCCGACAACCTGGTCGAGCTGTTCAAGGAGATCACCGACCTCGGCACGATCGAGCCGATCGACGGCGGCCAGTCGAGCGACGGCATCCGGCGTTTCCGCGTGATCACGACGAGCAGCGACGACGACCTGCTCGACCTCTTCACCTTCCACGTCGCCCGCGAGGAAGTGGCGCTGCTGCCGATGACCGACGGCTACGGCTTCCACAGCGGCGCCCCCGGCGCGCCGCCCGAAGCCGAGCTCGCAGCGCGCGACCCGGGCTACGGCTTCTTCGACGACGCCCCGGGCGCACCGGCCGGCGCCGACGCGCCCGTGGCCGCCCTGGCCGAAGCCGCCGCGAAGCCCGCCGCGCGCACCGTGACCCCGCCCCCAAAGGCACCGGCCGCCGCGCTCGAGGCCTCGACGCTGCGCGTCTCGGTCGAGAAGGTCGACCAGCTGATCAACCTCGTCGGCGAGCTCGTCATCACGCAGGCGATGCTGGCGCAGAACAGCAAGCAGATCGACACCGCGCTGTACCAGCAGCTCGTCGGCGGCCTGGCCGACCTCGAGCGCAACACGCGCGACCTGCAGGAATCGGTGATGTCGATCCGGATGATTCCGATGTCGACCGTGTTCTCGCGCTTCCCGCGCATGCTGCGCGACCTCGCCACCAAGCTCGACAAGAAGGTCGAGTTCGTCACGCAGGGCGAGGCGACCGAGCTCGACAAGGGCCTGGTCGAGAAGATCACCGACCCGCTGACGCACCTGGTGCGCAACAGCTGCGACCACGGCATCGAGCTGCCGGCCGACCGGCTCGCGAAGGGCAAGTCCGAGCACGGCACGATCACGCTCGCGGCCTCGCACCAGGGCGGCTCGATCCTGATCGAGGTGCGCGACGACGGCCGCGGCCTGTCGCGCGAGAAGTTGCTGAAGAAGGCGCGCGAACGCGGCCTCGACGCGCCCGACTCGATGACCGACGCCGAGGTCTGGGGCCTGATCTTCGCGCCCGGCTTCTCGACCGCCGATGTCGTGACCGACGTTTCCGGCCGCGGTGTCGGCATGGACGTGGTGAAGAAGAACATCACCGCGCTCGGCGGCACTGTCGAGATCGACTCGGCCGAGGGCTACGGCATGAGCGTCAAGGTGCGCCTGCCGCTGACGCTGGCGATCATGGACGGCATGTCGGTGGGCGTCGGCGACGAGGTCTACATCCTGCCGCTGTCGTCGGTGATCGAATCGTTCCAGGTGCGGCCCGACACGATCAAGACGATCGGCGGCAGCGGCCGCGTGATCGAGGTGCGCAGCGAGTTCATGCCGGTGCTCGACCTCGAGCAGGTGTTCGGCGTGCCGCGCTACACCGAAGAGAGCGGCGCGGCGATCATGGTCGTCGCCGAGGCCGAGGGCGGGCGCGTCGGGCTGCTCGTCGACGAGCTGCTCGGCCAGCAGCAGGTCGTGGTCAAGAACCTCGAGGCCAACTACCGCCGCGTCAACGACATCTCCGGCGCCACGATCATGGGCGACGGCCGGGTCGCGCTGATCCTCGACGTCGGCAGCCTGGTGCGCCGCTCGCGCCACTGATCTCGGACCTCTGTGATGTTCAAGACGCAAGCTCTGCTGCGCAGGTTCAGCATCCGCACGCGCATGCGCGGCGCGATCCTGATCCTGCTCGCCGCCTTTGGCCTGATCGGCACGGCCGCGGTGCTCGGCGGCGCCCGCCTGAAGGCGCTGAACAGCACGTTCATGGAGCAGACGATCCAGCAGGGACGGGCCCTGTCCGAGCTGCGCGGCGCCCTCGGCGACGTGCGGCGCTGGGAGAAGGACATGGTCATCGGCTACGAGAACGGCGTGACCGTGCTGAAGGCGCGCGAAGCCTGGGCCGTGGCCATCGCGCAAACGCGCAAGGCGCTCGAGCGGGTGGCCGCCAATGCAACGGCGAACGATCCGGTCGGCCGCCAGGCGCTCGAGCGGCTCGACGCCTACGCCAAGGCCTCGGAGCCGGTGCTGCAGCAGATCCAGAACGGCGGCTTCGACAATGCCACCGTCGCGGACCGCATGCTCAATCGCGCCAAGGAGCACATCGTCGCGGTCGAGCAATCGGTGCTGCAGATCGCGAAGCTCCAGGACGCTCGCGCCGAGGCGTCGCGGGCCGAATTCGACACCGCGATGCAACGCACGCTGCTCGCCTTCGCCGCGGTGATCGGCCTGGTGGTGTTGACGGTGGTGCCGATGACGCTGCTGAACTCGGCCTCGATCATCGACCCGATCAACGCCGCCGAACGCGTCGCCCGCTCGATCGCCGCCGGCGACCTGAGCCAGTCCATCGAGACCAGCGGCCACGACGAAGCGGCCGTGCTGCAACGGGCGCTGTCCGACATGCAAGCCTCGCTGCGCCGGCTGGTCGGCCAGGTGCGCAGTTCGACCGACAGCATCGGCACGGCCTCGGCCGAAATCGCCACCGGCACGCAGGACCTGTCGGCACGCACCGAGCAGGCCGCCTCCAACCTGCAGCAGACCGCGTCGTCGATGGAGCAGATCACGGCCACCGTCAAGCAGAGCGCGGAGTCGGCCCGCCAGGCCAATCAGCTCGCCGCGTCGGCCTCTGAAGTGGCGGTCCGCGGCGGTGTCGCGGTCTCGCAGGTCGTGACCACGATGGAAGACATCAACATCGCGTCGAAGAAGATCGCCGACATCATCGGCGTGATCGACGGCATCGCGTTCCAGACCAACATCCTCGCGCTGAATGCCGCCGTCGAGGCGGCGCGCGCCGGCGAGCAGGGCCGCGGCTTCGCGGTCGTGGCCAGCGAGGTGCGCTCGCTCGCACAGCGCAGTGCCGAAGCGGCCAAGGAGATCAAGGGCCTGATCGGCGCCAGCGTCGAGAAGGTCGAGGGCGGCTCGCGCCTGGTGGGCGACGCCGGCCGAACCATGACCGAGATCGTCAACTCGGTGCAGCGCGTCTCGGACATCATCGGCGAGATCACCGCGGCCTCGGCCGAACAGAGCGACGGCATCGGCCAGATCAACGGCGCGGTCACGAAGCTCGACGAGATGACGCAGCAGAACGCGGCGCTGGTCGAGCAGAGCGCCGCCGCGGCCCAGTCGATGCAGGAGCAGGCCGCCCGGCTGGCGACGCTGGTGGGTGCGTTCCAGCTCGATGCCGCCGACACCCGCTGACGCCGGCCGCTTCGTCTTTCATCGCCTCCTTCGTGCCATCGCGGCCGACCCGAGCAATCGCCATCCCCCCGAAGCCGCCATGAAATTTCAGAATCTGCGCATCGGCGCCCGCCTGTGGCTCGCCGTCGAGTGGGAAACGTTCTGAACTTGTCGGCGCCGGCCTCAAGTCCGGCCGCCCGCCACCGATAAAAACAGGCGACCACCGCCATCACCCCCGCGAGGAAGTTTTCATGGACATGATCAACGACGCCAGCCACATCGCCCGCCACGAGAACTCGCGCGCCGCCGCGGCCGCGATCACCGGCCCGGCCGGCCGCGAGGTCCAGGCCGGGGGCGAGTTCCTGACCTTCCGCCTCGGCGCCGAGGAGTACGGCATCGACATCCTGAAGGTGCAGGAGATCCGCTCGTACGAGCCGCCGACCCGTATCGCCAACGCGCCCGCGTTCATCAAGGGCGTGGTCAACCTGCGCGGCGTGATCGTGCCGATCATCGACCTGCGCCTGAAGCTCGGCTGCGAGACCGCCGAGTACAACGGCTTCACCGTCGTGATCGTGCTCAACGTCAAGGGCCGCGTGGTCGGCGCCGTCGTCGACTCGGTCTCCGACGTGCTCGCGCTCGACGCCGAGACGATCAAGCCCGCGCCCGAGATGAGCTCGGCGATCGACACCAGCTTCATCACCGGCATCGGCAGCGTCGCCGACCGGATGCTGGTCCTGATGGACATCGAAGGCCTGATGGGCAGCGAAGAGATGGGCCTGATCAACAACGTCCACTGAGGTCGATGGCCGCGCGCGACGCGCGGCCGCTCAACCCTCGGCCGCGGCCCGCAATGTCTCGACGACCGGGCGCCTGAGCACCTCGCGCAGCCCCCACCAGCCCGCGGCCAGCGCGAGCACGGCCCCGGCCGCCCCACCGGCCAGCGGCACCCATGCCGACGCCGTCCAGCTGAACTCGAACACGTAGCGCGCGAGCGCCCAGCCGACCGCCATCGCCGCGCCCGAGGCGAGCACACCGGCGAGCAGGCCGACGCCGAGCAGCTCGGCGCGCTGCACCTGGCCGAGCAGCGTGGCGCTCGCGCCGAGCGCGCGCATCACCGCGAACTCGCGCGCGCGCGCCTCGCGCGTCGCCGTGACCGCGGCGAACAGCACCACGAGCCCGGCCGCGAGCGTGAAGCCGAACAGGAACTCGACCGCGCGCACCACCTGGTCGAGCACGCGCTGCACCTGCGCGATCGAGGCCGAGACGTCGATCGCGGTGATGTTCGGGAAGTCGCGCGCCAGCGCGTTGTCGAACGCCGGCCCGCCGCGCGGCCCTTGCGGCGCGCGGTACGCGGCGATGTAGCTGGCCGGCACGTCGGGCAGCGTCGCGGTCGGGAACATCACGAAGAAGTTGACGCGCATCGAGCCCCAGTCGACCTTGCGCAGGCTGGTGATGCGGCCCTGCGCGGGCACACCGCCGACGTCGAAGCGCAGCACGTCGCCGAGCTTCAGGCCGAGCGTGCCCGCGAGACCTTCCTCGACGCTGACGGCGTCGGGCTCGTTCGGCGTCCAGCGGCCGGCGGCAAGCGCGTTGTGCGGCGGCAGCTGCGCGGCGTGGCTGAGGTTGAACTCGCGGTCGACCAGGCGCTGGGCGCGCTCTTCGGGGTAGTCGTCGGGCTTGACGGCGCGGCCGTTGATCGCGACCAGCCGGCCGCGGATCATCGGAAAGAAGTCGTAGCGCGCGACGCCGGCCGACGCGAGGCGCTGGCGGAACGCATCGCCCTGGTCGGGCTGGACGTTGATCACGAAGCGGTTCGGTGCGTCGGGCGGCGTGGCGGCGCGCCAGCTGGCGATCAGGTCGGTGCGCAGCAGCACCAGCAGCACCAGCGCGAGCAGCCCGACGCTGAGCGCCGAGACCTGCAGCACCGCGAAGCCGGGGCGCGCGGCGATCTGGCGCGTCGCGAGCACGAGCCAGCGCGGCGCGCTGGCTCCCAAGGTCCACCAGCGCGGCGTGCCCGCCCCGGGCACCGCGCGCCGCAGCAGCAGCACCGCGATCCACGCCAGCAGCGCGAACACCGCGATCGCCGCGGCGAACCCGCCGACGGCGATCAGCCCGAGCTTGAGGTCGCTCGCCACCGCGAGCAGCAGCAGCGCGAAGCCGATCGCGCCGGCGCCGAGCACCGCGATCGAGGCCGGCCGGAGCGCACCCATCTCGCGCCGGATCACGCGCAGCGGCGGCACCTGCGCGAGCTGCAGCACCGGCGGCAGGCCGAAGCCCATCAGCAGGGTGAGCCCCACGCCGATGCCGAACAGCGCCGGCCACGCGCTCGGCGCCGGCAGGCTCGAATCGACCAGGCCGGCGAGCAGCAGCACGAACACGTAGTGCACCGCGAAGCCGAGCGCGACGCCGGCCGCGCTTGCGAGCAGCCCGACCGCGGCGAACTCGGTGAAGTACTGCAGCGCGATCGTGCGCTGCGGCAGGCCGAGCACGCGCAGCATCGCGCAGTCGTCGAGATGGCGGCTGGCGAAATCGCGCGACGCGATCCCCACCGCGACCGCCGCGAGCAGCGCCGCGAGCAGCGCGACGAGGTTGAGGAACTTCGACGCGCGGTCGAGCGTCTGGCGCATTTCGGGCCGGCCGGTCGCGAGCGATTCGATGCGCAGCCCGCGCGCCGCGCCGGCCTTGACCTGTGCCTGCGCCCACTCGACGAATTCGCGCACCTGCCTGTCGCCGGCCGAGCCGGCCGAACCGACCGCCGCCACCGCGAGCCGGTAGCCGACGCGGCTGGCCGGCTGCACCAGGCCGGTGGCCGGCAGGTCGGCGTCGTTGAGCAGCACGCGCGGCGCGAACGACGAGAAGCCGGTGCCGCGGTCGGGCTCGTTGACGATCGCCTGCGCGATGCGCAGCGCCGCATCGCCGAGCAGCAGCGTGTCGCCGACCTTCAGCGAGAGCGCGCCGAGCAACGCGGGATCGACCCAGACCGTGCCGCGCTCGGGCGCGCCGGCGCGCTGCGTCTCGGGCGCGCCATCGGCCGCGCGCAGGGTGACGCGGCCGCGCAGCGGATACGCCGCGCTGACCGCCTTGACGCTGACGAGCCGCGAGGCGCCGCCCTGCGCATCGGGGGCGCGCCCCATGCTCGGGAAGCCGGCGGTCGTCGCCGTCGCGAGGCCGAGCGCGTGCGCCTTCTCGGCGAACGCCGCCGGCGCCGGCTGGTCGGACGCGACGATCGCGTCACCGCCGAGCAGCTGGCGCGCGTCGCGCGCGAGGCCGGCGTCGATGCGGTCGGCGAAGAAGCCGACCGCCGTCAGCGCTGCGACCGCGAGCATCACCGCGACCACCAGCAGGCGCAGCTCGCCGGCACGCAGGTCGCGCCACAGCTGACGCCACGCGAGCAGCGCCGACGACGGGCGGCGCAGGGCGGGCGGCGGCGGTGGGGCGGTCATGCGGCCGGAACTTACACGACTCGGGCGCGGTCGGACCGCTCGAAGGCCATTCGCGCCGCCGCGCCCGAACGCTGCGTGCAGGTGGCTCGAATCCGTGCGCCGCGCCACGGTGCTGTAATGAGCGCATGGACAGCCCCATCGCCCTGCCCCCCGTGTTCGTCTCGCACGGCTCGCCGATGATCGCGCTCGAGCCCGGCGCGGCCGGCGCGTTCATGCAGCGGCTCGGGCCGGCGATCGACGCCGCGTTCGGCCGGCCGCGCGCGATCGTCGCGGTCTCGGCGCACACCGCGGCGCGCGCGCCGGTGCTGCTGGCTGGGGCGCGGCACGCGGCGGTCTACGACTTCGGCGGCTTCGATCCGCGCCTGAACCAGCTGCGCTACGACGCGCCCGGCGCGCCGGCGCTGGCGCGGCGCGCCGCCGCGCTGCTCGACGGCGCACGGATCGCGGCGCACCTGCTCGACCAAGGCGGCCTCGACCACGGCATCTGGACGGCGCTGCGCTACCTCTACCCCGACGCCGACATCCCGGTGCTGCCGCTCGCGTTCGTGCCCGACCGATCACCGGCGCAGCAGTTCGCGCTCGGCGCGGCGCTCGCGCCACTGGCCGCCGAAGGCGTGCTCGTGCTCGGCACCGGCAGCATCACGCACAACCTGCGGCGCGCGTTCGCCGGCCGCCTGCATGCCGCGCGCGCGCAGCCCGAGGCGCCCGAGAGCGCGGCGTTTCGCGGCTGGATGAACGCGCGCAGCGAAGCGCTCGACTGGCCCGCGCTGCTCGAGTACCGCAGCCGCGCGCCGCACGCCGTCGAGATGCACCCGACCGACGAGCACCTGCTGCCGTGGTTCGTCGCCGCCGGCGCCGGCGGGCGCGCGCACGCGCCGCTGCGCCTGCACGACAGCGTCGAACTCGGCGTGATCGGCATGGACGCGTACGCGTTCGGCCCGCTCGCGCCGCGTCTCGCGCGCCAGCTCGAAGGCGCCGCGGCCGCCGCGACGCCCTGACCCGCCATCGATGGACGACACGCCGCCCGCCATCGCCGCGCCGCTGCTGCTGACCGCGCGGCTGCGGCTGGTCGCGGCCGACCCGCGGCTCGGCGCGATGCTGGCCGAATTCCACGAACGCAATCGCGAGCACCTCGCGCCGTGGGACCCGCCGACCGAGCCCGGCTTCTTCACCGAAGAGGTCCAGGCGCAGCGCCTGCGCGACGCGGCCGCCGCGTTCGCCGCCGGCACGGGCTTTCGCTACCTGCTGGAGCCGATCGGCGACGCCGGCCGCGTGATCGGCACGATCAACTTCTCGAACATCGTGCGCAGCGCGCACCAGAGCTGCAACCTCGGCTACGCGCTCGACCAGGAGTTCGAAGGCCAGGCGCTGATGACCGAGGCGCTCGGCTGCGCGATCGGCGAGATGTTCTCGGCGCGCATCAACCTGCACCGCATCCAGGCCGCGTACCGGCCCGAGAACTGGCGCAGCGCCGAGGTGCTGAAGCGCCTGCACTTTCACGACGAGGGCGTCTGCCCCGACTACCTGTTCATCGACGGCGCGTGGCGCGTGCACCGGCTGGTCGCGCTGCTGAACCGGCACTTCGTCGAGCCGGCGGCCTGGCGCGCGCCGGCCTGAGCGGCAGTGCCGCCCTCAGCGCGGCCGGGCGCGCGCCTCGAGCTCGCGGATCAGCGCGCGCGCCTCGTCGCGCTGCGGAATCGCCCGGCCGCTGTCGCGCCATTGCACCGCGGCCTTGAAGCCCTCGGTCTGCGCATAGCGGCGGAGCCACAGCCCTTCCGGGCTGTGGCGCGTGATGCCGTCGAACACGGGCGCGAGCGTCTGGCTCTGCTCCAGCCCCATCGTCAGCAGCACCTGGTCACGTGAACCTCGTCGTTCGCCTGCGCCCACTCGACCGCCGCGCGGATCATCGAAACGCGGTGCCGAGCGCCGGGCGGGGCCTGAGCGCCACGCACGCGGCAAGTGCGAGTGGTCCTGCCGTCGCGGCCCGGCCCTCGACATGGGCACCAAGACATTCGCCCGTGAACGCGCCCGTCGCGAGATCTCCAAGGACGACGTGGATGTCACGGAGCTCGCATCGCGGTCGCAGGGCCTTGAATGCCGCTTCCTTGGCACACCATACGCGAGCGACATGTTCGCGTCGCTCCGTGACGGGGAGCCGAACGGCCTCTCGCCACTCGTCGGGCTGCAAGAACCGCAACCACAGCTCGGGCTCCACGCCGGCGGCTTCTTCCACGTCGATGCCGACGCCGCCAGCGTCGACCAGCAGGGCGGCAGCCGCAGCGACGAATGTGCCGAAAGTTCCGCGCACATGCGTGATGCTGGCCACCACATCGGCGGGCAAAACGGGCGCTCCGTCCCCGCCGCTGACCAGGTCCGGCGCCGGGCGGCCCAACGCGGCGAGTGCCTTGCGAAGATGGTGCCGTCCGGCAGCAAACTCGGTACGCCGCCACTCATCGGCGACGCCCAGGGATTGGCGCTCCTTCGTCGTCATCGAATAGCCGGGCTTGATCACACCTGCGCTGAACCCACAGAACCTGGGCAAAAACGCGCGCAACAAGGCGCCCGTACCAGCGCCGGCGCCCGGTCGAACGTCAGTTTTTACGCTCTGCGACACGTCGCCCTTAGCCGTCCTGCAACTCGACAGCGTTCGGCAGGCCGGACAATCGCATGCGCTTCAAGATGATCGATCCAAGGCTTTCGACATGGTGGGGCTGGAACATGCTGGCGTGTCCACCCGCGGCCTGCTCGACGCTCAGATCGGCAACCACGGCACTCCAACCCAGCGATCGATCCGCGTACAGGCTTCGCAGCGGTCGATCGGCGCCCTCGCCGCTGGTGGCGTGGATCAGCGTTACCGGTACGCCGGAGAGCCGGCCGGGTCGGTAGGCAGCTTCCAGATGATCATAGATGTCCATGGCAGAGAGCGGCGGGGAGTCGTCCGGCCAGCGCGCCTTTTGCTCGACCACCGCGCGCCAGCTTGCCAACCGACGCCGCTGCGACGCTTGCGCATGCTGCGCCGAACGCCTTCTGGCCATCCAATTCGCGGTTCGGCGCACGAGAAGCCGGATGGCCGACACCGCAGTAGCGGCGGATGAAATTTCGGCAGCGATACGAGAGCCTCGGCGCAACTCGCCTTCCTTTGGCACGAAACCATGTTTGAGCTGTGGAGTCGCCGCATCAATGATGAAGACCCCTGCGACGCTGCGATGCGCCCCCACAAGCTGACACGCCATCTCATAGGCGATCGTGCCTCCGGCGCAAAGACCACCAAGGTAGATCCGCTCGAAAGTTGGGCCCTCGAGAATGGCTTTGACGTAGTGCGCCGCCATCGCTTCCACGCTCTGGAAAGCAATCGGCACATTCGGAAGCGCGACGGGCTGGACTCCGAAAACGGACAACTCGTCCGGCAGTCGATCCGACAAATGGTTGTACAGGAGCACCTCACCATTGCCTTCGTGCACCAGGAACAGCGCGGACCTGCCGGTGCGCTTGAAGGGGACCAATGTCGTTCTGGCAACGCCCCCCGAGCCATCGATCAACGTCGCCAGTTGACGAATCGTCGGGCACTCGACGATCGAACTCACCGGGTAGACCTGCCCGAAGTTGCTGGCGACCTCAGCGAACAGCTTGACGGCCAGCAGCGAGGTCCCGCCCAGGGCCGAGAACGGGTCATCGACACCGACGCAGTCCAGGCTCAGAACGTCCTTCCAAATGTCGACCAGCCGGCTCTGCGTTGCGCCGCTCGGCAGCTTGGGAGATTCCGAAAGCGTCCGCCTGCGCCGGCGCTCCGAC
Organism: Burkholderiaceae bacterium; assembly: GCA_035554275.1. Classification (GTDB taxonomy): domain Bacteria; phylum Pseudomonadota; class Gammaproteobacteria; order Burkholderiales; family Burkholderiaceae_C; genus LMDS01. Next base: position 10,381 of record DATMIN010000574.1, on the reverse strand, counting down.
TGGATTGCCACGAGAACATCGGTGCCTGACTGGAATTCCGCCGCGAGCCTCTCGTAGACTTGCTCCCGGCGCACGCCGTTCGGCTGGGCACTGCTCGTCGCGATCGGTCCCTGCGGCTCCGGCCGGCTTGCCTGCACGACCTCTTCCGGATCCATGCCGGGCGAATGCACCACCTCCAGCGCCCACGCGGCGGGAACCAGGAACGAGCAGCTTGCGTCCGCTCCATCCTGCCTAAATCTGGACGCCACGCTGTTGATGAACGCGAGTGCCGGGGTATTCTTCGGCGTCGGAATGACCTTGAACACAATCGTGCCCAGCTTGCGCCGCGTCGCTTCGGCGCCGAGGCGTCGAACCATCGCATGCTCGACTCCGCGACCGAGCACCCGGCAGCTCAAGATGCAGGTATGGACGTGCAGCGCGTCCTCGCGTGCAACCGTGATCAGCAATCCCACCAGGCCGTAGTCGCCGAATCTGTCGCGCACGCCGACGCGCAGGACATCGACAGTCGGCCCGACGGTGGTCCTCAACTCGGCCTCGGTAAGACGTATCGTCGTGAAATTGAACTGGTTTGTCTTCTGCGTCAGCTGCGCCACTCTGGCCCACTCGTCTTCGGACGGAGGCCGGATGTCGATCTCCACGTTCAACTTCCGAATGAATTCCCCGATATCGCCGGCGGATCGCTCGAGTTCCTGGCGCGCAGCACTCTGCTTGTACATCTCGGTGCGTCGAGCGTCTTCTTTGGTGACGGCCGCCCGATCGAACAGCCACAAGTTCCGCAAGAACGACTCGATCTTGTGTGCGGGCGGCAGGCAGATGGTCACCACCTCCGGCAGCGCCTGGCGCATCTGCTCGCATTCGACGACGTTGTCATCGATGAACACGAAAGAGTCCAGGCCAAGATTCAACGACGCAGCCATCTGCTGAACGTTGAGATACTTCGGCTCCCAATTGATCCTGTAGTCGACGATCTGATCCAGTCGCAACTCCATGTCGCGGCGTTCGGTGAACACGTCCAAGACGTCACTCTGCGAATTCTTGCTCGCCAAACAAACGAGGCCTCCTTCGGATTGCACCTTGACGGCGAATCGCTGAACCGCGGCGAAGGGCTCCGAAATCTTGATTCCTGCGACGCCGTCCTCGCCGACGACACCATCCCAGATCGTGTTGTCGCAATCAAGGACGAGAACCTTTTGGGGGGAAACCAGCACGCGATGGATCGCCCTGACCAAGGTCAACGCCATGGCGCAAAAGTACTCCTCGGTGTACGGAATGTGCGCCAGCTCGTCACCGACAGGATTCAGCGGGCTCGATCCGAAATGGCCGAGAACTGCCGATGCACGCAAGACCGTTGCGGCTCGAACCCCATCCAGATGCGAAGCAAGCAAGTCGGTGTGCTCGGCGAGGAATGGGGTCAGAGATTCTTTCGCGGCAGCGGTTGGATGGAAGACGAGATAGATCGTCGGGACCGGACTCCTCTTGCCGAAGGCGGTCGCGGCTGCCTCCAATTCGCTTCGGGTTCGGTCAACGAGGTCTCGGGCGAGTCGCTCGTCGGGTTCGTTTCGAACGAAATCCTCGAGCCTGACGATGACAATGTTCACCCCTGTCTTCGCAGATGACAGCAGGCTTGCGGGATCGATGAGTTGCTGCAGAACCTGGTTGTATGGCGCGAAGGAGAGGGCAGCCTCGAGCCGCGCCGTCGTCAGCAGCAAGTGCATGCCCGGTTCAAGGTTTTCAATCGTGAACGTACCGGCAATGTTGATATTCATCTTTGGCAATTTTCAAACGGGGCGCGCGCCGATGCGGCGACGAGTCAAGCCGGCGGCTGGAAGGAACGGTCCAATGCCGTCAGCCATTTTCCCTTGTCTTCGGCGGGCGCGAAGCTCGCCTCGAAGCTGTTCGCGGCGAGCCGGTAGGCGTGGCGCGCCGTCAGCTGCGGCAGCGCCGCGAACGCCTCGACGAAGTTCTGGTTGATGTAGCCGCCGAAGTATGCCGGGTCGTCGGAGTTGACGGTCGCGCACAGCCCGGCGTCGAGCAGCGCGGCGAGGTTGTGCGCCGCCATCTCGGGGTAGACGCACAGCTTCACGTTCGACAGCGGGCACACCGTCAGCGGCACGCGCTCGGCGGCGAGGCGCGCGACCAGCACCGGGTCGGCGGTGCACGCCACGCCGTGGTCGATGCGCTCGGCGTGCAGCACGTCGAGCGCGCTCCAGATGTAGGCCGGCGGCCCTTCCTCGCCGGCGTGCGCGACGCGGTGCAGGCCGAGCTCGCCGCCCCTTGCAAACACGCGCGCGAACTTCTCCGGCGGGTTGCCGCGCTCGCCGCTGTCGAGGCCGACGCCGGCGATGCGATCGAGGTGCGGCAGCGCCTGCTCGAGCGTCGCGAACGCCGCAGCCTCGCTGAGGTGGCGCAGGAAGCACATGATCAACAGCGCGCTGATGCCGAGCTCGCGCTGCGCGGTGGCGCAGGCGCGCGCCAGGCCGTCGACGACGGTTGCGAACGGCACGCCGCGCTCGGTGTGGGTCTGCGGATCGAAGAACAGCTCGGCGTGCACGACGTGATCGGCCGCGGCGCGGCGAAAGTACGCCATCGCCATATCGAAGAAGTCTTCCTCGGTCAGCAGCACGCTCGCGCCGGCGTAGTAGATGTCGAGAAAGCTCTGCAGGTCGGTGAACGCGTAGGCCGCGCGCAGCGCCTCGACGTTCGGGTACGGCAGCGCCACGCCGTTGCGCTGCGCGAGCGCGAAGATCAGCTCGGGCTCGAGCGAGCCTTCGATGTGGATGTGCAGCTCGGCCTTGGGCATCGCACGCAGCAGCGCGGGCAGGCGGTCACGGGGAATGCGGTCGAAGTCGCTCGGGTTCATCGCGAATCTCCTGAAGGAAAAACGCCGCCGGCGCGGGTGCGCTCGGCGGCGTGGGCGAGCGTGTCGCGTTACTTGCCGCTCGGCACCTTGCCCTCGACGCCCTTGACGTAGAACAGCATGCCGCCCATGAACTTGTCGTCGGGCTTGGTGTCGGCCTTGAGCATCTCCTTGCCGTCCTGGCCCGTCAGCGGGCCCTTGAAGACCTCGATGCTGCCGTCGGCCAGGCCGGCCTTGGTCTTGGCGATCAGCTCCTTCACGTCGGCCGGCACCTTGTCGCTGATCGAGACGACGTCGTTGGCACCTTCCTTCACGCCCCACCAGGTCGCGCTGTTGCCTTTCCAGGTGCCTTCGAGCGCGTCTTTCACGGCCTTCGTGTAGTACGGCGTCCAGTTGATGATCGCCGAGGCCAGGTGCGCCTCGGGGCCGAACTTCGACATGTCGCTGTCCCAGCCGAACGCGTACTTCTTGTTCTTCTCGGCGGTCTGCAGCACCGCGGTCGAGTCGGTGTTCTGCAGCAGCACGTCGGCGCCGCTGTTGATCAGCGACTGCGCGGCCTCGGTCTCCTTCGGCGGATCGAACCAGCTGCCGACCCAGACCACCTTGGTCTTGATCTTCGGGTTCACGCTCTGCGCGCCGAGCGTGTAGGCGTTGATGTTGCGCACCACCTCGGGCACCGCGATCGAGCCGACGACGCCGAGCGTGTTGGTCTTCGTCATCTTGCCGGCGATGATGCCGACCATGTACGCGCCCATGTAGCTGCGGCTGTCGTAGCTGCGCAGGTTCTCGGTCTGCTTGTAGCCGGTGGCGTGCTCGAACTTCGCGTCCTTGAACTCCTCGGCGACCTTGAGCATCGGCTCCATGTAGCCGAAGCTGGTGCCGAAGATCAGCTTGTTGCCCTGGCTCGCCATGTCGCGAAAGATGCGCTCGGCGTCGGCCGACTCGGGCACGTTCTCGACCGTGCTGACGACGATCTTGTCGCCGAACTCCTTCTCGATCGCCTTGCGCGCGTTGTCGTGCGCGTACGTCCAGCCGTGGTCGCCGGCCGGGCCGAGGTAGGCGAACGCGATCTTCAGCGGCTCGGCCTTGGCCGGCGCCGAAGCCGCAGCGGCGGAGGCCGGTGCGGCGGCGCTCGCGGCGGGCGCCTCTTCCTTCTTGCCGCAGCCGACGAGGGCGGCGGCCGCGGCCAGGGCGGACCAACTCGCCAATTTGAGCAGCGAGCGCTTGGGGGCGTCTGTCATGGGATCACTCTCCTGTTGTGATGAACGAAGCGGTGTCGAGGCCTCACGACCCCGGGAAGAACGGCTTGCCCAGCGACGCGGGCATGTTGATCTTGATGAAGCCGGCGTTGCGCGAGATCAGCACCAGCACCACGATGGTAGCCACATAGGGCAGCATGGTCAGGAACTGGCTCGGCACGTGCACGCCCTGCCCCTGCAGGTAGAACTGCAGCATCGTGACGCCGCCGAACAGGTAGGCCCCGAGCAACAGCCGTGCCGGCCGCCAGGTCGCGAAGGTGGTGAGCGCCAGCGCGATCCAGCCCTTGCCGGCGACCATGCCTTCGATCCACAGCGGCGTGTAGACGACCGAGACGTACGCGCCCGACAAGCCGCACAACGCGCCGCCGACGACGACCGCGGCCAGGCGGATGCGCCGCACCGAGTAGCCCAGCGCATGCGCCGATTCGGGCGATTCGCCGATCGAGCGCAGCACCAGCCCGGCGCGCGAGCGGTACAGGAACCAGCTCAGCGCGAGCGTCAGCAGCATCGCGCCGTACACCAGCGGGTGCTGGCGGAACAGCGCCGGGCCGATCAACGGCAGATCGGCCAGCACCGGGATGCTGAAGTGGCTGCGCTCGAGCAGCTTCTCGGAGACGTAGCGCAAGCCGACGAACGCCGAGAAGCCGCTGCCGAACAGGCTCAGCGCGAGGCCGGTCGCGACCTGATTCGTGTTGAGCCAGATCACCAGCCAGCCGAAGATCGCCGCCAGCAGCCCGCCGGCGAGCATGCCGGCGCCGAACGCGAGCGTGTCGCTGCCGGTGTGCACTGCGGTCGCGAAGCCGGCGATCGCGGCGATCAGCATCAGGCCCTCGGCGCCGAGGTTGACGACGCCGGCGCGCTCGTTGATCAGCAGGCCCAGGCCGGCGAGCGCGAGCACGGTGCCGGCGTTCAGCGTCGCGGCGAGCAGCAGTGCGAAGCCTTCCATCACGCGGCCCTCGGGGCAGCCGGCGAAGCCGCGGGCGCGGCCGGCGACGCCGGCACCGCGCGCCAGCGGATGCGGTAGACGATCAGCGTGTCGCACGCCAGCAGCGTGAACAGCAGCATCCCCTGGAACACGCCGGTCAGCGATTTCGGCAGCCCGAGGCGCGACTGCGCGAGCTCGCCGCCGATGTAGAACATGCTCATCAGGAGGCCCGAGAAGATGATGCCCACCGGGTGCAGCCGGCCCACATACGCGACGATGATCGCGGCGAAGCCGTAGCCCGACGAGACGTACGGCGTCAGCTGGCCGAGCGGCCCGGCCGCCTCGAGCCCGCCGGCCAGGCCCGCCATGCCGCCCGACAGCAGCAGCGCCACCCACAGCGCGCTGCGCGACGAGAAGCCGGCGTAGCGCGCCGCGGCCGGCGCCATGCCGCCGACCTGCAGCGCGAAGCCGCGGTAGGTACGGAACATGAACGCCCACAGCACGCCGACCGCGACCAGCGCGATCAGCACGCCGATATTCGAGCGCAGCCCGGTCGCCAGGCGCGGGATGCGCGTGATCGACGCGAACGTGATCGTCTGCGGGAAGTTGTGGCCGTCCGGGTCCATCCACGGGCCGTTGACGAGGTAGACGAGCACCTGCTCGGCGACGTAGACCAGCATCAGGCTGACCAGGATCTCGTTGGCGTTCCAGCGATCCCGCAGCAGCGCCACGATCGCCGCCCAGCACATCCCGCCGAGCACGCCGGCGAGCAGGATCGGCACGACGATGCCGCGCCCCATCCACGCCGTCGCCGGGCCCGACTGCATCGCCACATAGCCGGCCGCCAGCGCGCCGACGATGAACTGCCCTTCGGCGCCGATGTTGAACACGTCGGCGCGGAAGCACACCGCCAGGCCGAGCGCGATCAGGATCAGCGGCGTCGCCTTCACGCTCAGCTCCGACAGCGCATACAGGCTCTTGACCGGCTCGACGAAGAAGATCTGTAGGCCGCGCAGCGGGTCCTTGCCGAGCAGCGCGAAGAGGACCACGCCGATCACCACGGTGACGAGCAGCGCCAGCAGCGGCGACGCCAGCGACATCAGCTTCGACGGCTGCGGGCGGATTTCGAGCTTCAGCATCTCAGTGGCCCATGGCGCGGCGCCTTCCCTTGGCTTGCGACGGTCGGTGCGGCAAAGGCATGCCCGGGCAGGCTGCTCCGCTTCACTTCGGCGGTCTTCGCTTCGCTCAGACTGCCCTGCGCTGCTCGGTCGCGTGGCCCGTCGCCCAACTCACTTCGCTCACTGCGTTCGCTGCGTTCAGACAGACGGCGACAAGTCAGATCACGAGGCGCGCTGCGCGCGCGGGCCACGCGCCCTGCGCTGCTCGGCGCCTCAGAGGCGCTGTGCAGGCTGCCCGGGCACGCCTTTGCAGCCAGGTCGGGGGTGTTCGGGCGAAGGCCACAGGCGGTGCTCGCAAAGGCGGGAGCGGCCAGGCCGGCGAGGGCATGAGGAAGCCAGCGCCGAGCAGCGCAGCGCAGCAGGGTCGGGCCGCTTGCGGCCCAAGTCGGCATGTTTGAGGTCCTGTACCCAGGGCCGAGTTTGCCGACTTGCCCTGCGTAGCGAGCAGCGCAGGGCACCCCTCGCGCAGCGAGGGGCGCGGCTTCAGCCCTCGCCGGCCGGGCCGCTCCCGACTTTGCCGCCGCGGCGATCGTCGCGGGTCGCGCGCAGCGCGGTGGACCACTGACATGGCTGCTGTCAGCCACCGCGCTTCGGGCTCGCGCCGGCGCACGATCAACGAGATCAACATGGTCCCGTTCATCGACGTGATGCTGGTGCTGCTGATCATCTTCATGGTCACCGCGCCGCTGATCACCACCGGCGTCGTCGACCTGCCGAGCACCGGCGCGAGCTCGAAGCGGCCGGATCGTGTCGTCGAGCTGACGATCGGCAGCGACGGCCGCGTCAAGCCGCGCGTCGACGGCCAGGACGGCCCGGTGCTCGCGCTGCGCGACGTGGCCGCGAAGGTCGCCGAGCTGCAGCGCGGCGACGCCGCGACGCCGGTGCTGATCTCGGCCGACCGGGCGGTGAAGTACGAGAGCGTGGTGCAGGTGATGGACACGCTGCAGCGCGCCGGCGTGCAGCGCGTCGCGCTCGCGGTCAAGAACGGCGCGAAGTAAGAGGCCGTGACGTGAGCCGCAGCGGCGACAGCGCCTTCGCGACCACCATCATGGGCGGGCGCGACCCGTTCATGCCGAAGCCGCCGAAGGTGCGCGGCCGCGCGATCACGCTGGCCGTGATCGCGCACGTGCTGCTGATCCTGGCGATCGCGTTCGGCGTCAACTGGCACAGTTCCGAGCCGGCCACGGTCGCCGCCGAACTGTGGTCGACCACGCCGCAGGCGGCCGCGCCACGTGCCGCCGAGCCGCCGCCCGCGCCGGCGCCCGAGCCGAAGAAGGCCGAGCCCGCGCCGGCGCCGAAACCCGAACCCGCGCCGCCGCCCAAGCCCGCGATGCCCGACCCACAGATCGCGCTCGAGAAGGCCAAGCGCGACGAAGCGAAACGCCTCGCCGCCGAGCAGGAGCAGCAGCAGAAGGAAAAGGCGAAACGCGACAAGGCCGAGCGCGACAGGGCCGAGCGCGAGCAGCGCGCGAAGGACGAGCAGCTCGCGCAGAAGAAGGCCGCGGCCGAGCGCGAGAAGGCCGACAAGGCAGAGAAGGCCGAGACCGCGCGCCTCGCGGCGGCACGCGATCAGCAGATCAAGCGCATGCAGGGCATGGTCGGTGCGACCGGCAGCCCGACCGACAGCGGCACGCAGCTGCGCAGCAGCGCCCCGTCGGACGCCTACGGCGGGCGCATCGCCGCGCGCATCAAGCCCAACATCGTGTTCACCGAGCCGATCGACGCCAACCCGCGCGCCGAGGTCGAGCTGCGCCTCGCGCCCGACGGCAGCATCGCCGGCAAGCGCCTCGTCAAGAGCAGCGGCGTGAAGGCGTGGGACGACGCGGTGCTGCGCGCGATCGAGCGCACCGAGACCTTCCCGCTCGACAACGGCCGCGTGCCGCCGCCGATCACGATCGGCTTCCGGCCGCACGACTGATCAGGCCCGATCAGGCGCTCGGCGCCTCGACACCTTTCAACCAGCCGGCGCGCAGCGCGTCGGCGAGCCACGCGGCGAAATCGAACCCCGCTCCGGCGCGCTCGAGCGCGCTCGCCAGATCGCGGCCCGCGAGCAGCGACTCGATCCAGTCGGCGCCGGCGGCATCGAGCGCGTAGACCTCGGCACGCCAGCCGCGCCGCGCGATCAGCACCTGCTCGGCGCGCGCCTGCTCGATCGCCGCGCGCAGCTCGGCGAAGGCCGCCTGCGCGGTATCACCGTCGAGCGCGTGCGCGCGGTGGATCGCGGCGATCGGCCAGCGCGAGCGCAGCAGCGCGGTGCCGGGCATCAGCACGAGGCGCAGCTGCGCCGCGTCGTCCGACGCGAGCCGGCCGAGCGACTCGGCCTCGAACACCGTATCGGCCGCGCGCTCGCAGCGATGCCGCGCCAGATCGAGCCGCGCCGTGTCGCCGAGCCACGGCCAGCGCGCGAGGCCGGCGTGCGTGTCGAGCCACGCCGGCAGCGCGTCGCCCCACTCGCCGAGATCGCCGTGCTGCGGCGGGTGCGCGCGCCGGAACTCGGCGGCGAGCGGCGCGAGGTCGGCGTCGCCGAGCATCGCGCGCACGGTCGGGAAGGTCGACGCGAGCGTGCGTTCGGCGATCGCATCGGCATTGGCGCGGTAGGCGTCGAGGCCGCGCAGTGCGCGCGCGGCCGACTCGCGCAATGCGAGGTCGGGCGCGGCCGTGCCGCCGCCGGCGGCCAGCGCCGCGAGCAGCGCCTGCTGGCGCCGCGCCTCGCGCTCGTTCACGCGCCGACCCTGTCCGTCGCCTGCGCCGCCTGCGCCGCGATCGCGTCGGCGCGCGCGGCCTCGCCGAGCAGCACCTCGAGCGCGGGCACGTCGGTGTCCCATTCGACCAGCGTCGGCGTCGCCGCGCCGAAGCGCGCGAGCGCGTGCGCGTACGCCGCCCACACGGCCGGCCGCACCCGGCTGCCGTGGTCGTCGATCACGAGGCCGCCACCTTCGCCCTCGCCGCCGCTGTACCCGGCGAGGTGGATCTCACCGACGATGCTCGCCGGCAGCGCGTCGATGAACGCGCGACACGCGCCGAGCGGATCGGCCGCACCGGCGTTCAGCGCATTGACCATCAGGTTGTTGACGTCGAGCAGCAGGCCGCAGCCGCTGCGCGCGCACAGCTGCGCGAGGAACGCCGGCTCGTCGATCGCGTCGTCGGCGAACGAGACGTAGGCCGACAGGTTCTCGACCAGGATCGGGCGGCGCAGGCGCTCCTGCACGCGGCCGACGTTCGCGGTCATCACGTCGAGCGAGGCGGCGGTGAACGCGACCGGCAGCAGATCGGCGCCGTGCACGATGGGTGCGCCCGGCGCGAGCGGCGCGCGCGCGAAGCAGGCGTGGTCGGAGATGCGCACCGGCTCGATCGCTTCGGCCAGCCGCGCGAGCCGATCGAGGTGCCAGGCGTCGAGCCCGGCGGCCGAGCCGAGCGCGAGGCCGACGCCGTGCAGGCTCACCGGCCAGCGCGCGCGCGCGTCGCGCAGCACCTGCAGCGCGGCGCCGCCGTCGGCGAAGAAATTCTCGGCGTGGACCTCGACGAAGCCGAGCGGCGGCGGCGCGCCTTCGAGGAGCGCCGCGTAGTGGGACTGGCGCAGGCCGACGCCCGCGCCGGGCGGCTGGCGCAGCCCAATGCCCGCGCCGGGCGGCTGGCGCAGCCCGATGCCGACGCCGCGCGCGGCCGGCGCCATCACTTCTTCGCGAGCAGCGCCTTGGCTTCGTCTTCGCTCTTGCCGCCCATCTTCGCGCAGCTGCCCTTGGCGACGTAGTTGAAGTCTTCGAGCGCCATCGCGGTCTTGTTCTGGCCGGCGCACGAGTGGCTGCCCGACAGGTTCGCGCAGTCGTTGGTGCCGGCCTTGGCGATGCCGTAGCACTTCTCCTTGCCCTTGCTGTCGTCGGCTGCGTGGGCCGCCGTGAGCGCGCCCATCGCGAGGACGGAAGCGAGCGCGCTCGAGGCGATCAGGCGGGTGTTCATGGTCAGGCTCCTTGAATGACTCGATGTGAAGACGCGGTCGGTCGGCGCTGCGATTGTGGTCCGGCGACGCAGACGTGTCGACGCGCCAGCCGTCGACCTTACAGCGCCTTGCCGAACCCGCCGCCGCCCGGGGTCTCGATCACGAACACGTCGCCCGCGCCCATCTCGACCGAGCCGATGTGCGCGAGCAGCTCGATGCGCCCGT
>DATMIN010000573.1:0-8768 GCA_035554275.1 Burkholderiaceae bacterium | reverse complement strand
CGCGGGCGAGCGGCCACGCGGCGCGCGCCGACGCGAGCGCGAGCGTGCCGGCCTCGCCGCCGCTCGCGCGCATCAGCTCGGCCTCGAACGCGGCCGCATCGAGCGCGAGCAGTTCGGCCGCGCGCGCCTCGGGTACCGACCACACCAGCGCATACGAGCGCTGCGGCTGCGGCGCATCGAACGGCAGCAGCGCGAGCACGTCGGGCGCGCCGAACCATTGGCGCGCGAGCCCGCGGTGCGGCCGGTCGCTCGTCAGCCGCGCGGCGATCGCGCGGTGGCCATATTCGACGCGGTCGAAGCTCACGCCGTGCGCGCTGCGCGCCGTCGAGCCCTGCCCTTCGCACAGCGCGGTCAGCGGCGCCTGCACGTCGTCGGCGCTCGGGTCGATCAGCGTGACGTGCGGCGCGAAGCGCAGCGCGGCCGCGAGCTCGCCTTCGAGCACCGCGGTGTCGGTGATCCATGCGAGCGCGCCGACGCACGCCTGCCACGCCGAGAAGTCGATCGCCGCGGCCGGCGCATCGCCGCGCACGTGCATGTCGAGCACCGCGGTGGCGGCGTGCGCGGGCAGCGCGTCCCACACCTTCAGGCCGCGCAGCAGCTCGACCGAGGCCGGGTTCAGCGCGTACGCGCGCACGTCCTCGCCGTCCTCGTCGGCCTCGGCGCGCGGCGGCGCCGGCCGCAGCGCGACGCGCAGCCCTTCGCGCGCCAGCGCCAGTGCCAGGCAGCGCCCGACGACGCCCGCGCCGCGCACCTGCACGTCGAAGCTCTTCATCGCCGCGATTGTAGGGACGCCCCGCGCCGCGCGGCCGGCAGGGTCGCGGGCACAATCGCCTCCTTTTCGAGCGACAGGGTTCGGCGATGAACGACGCGGGCAGCGCAGGGGAATCGGGCGAGCAGGCGGTGCGCATCGCGTCGCTGCACGTGTACCCGGTCAAATCGTGCGGCGGCATCACCGTCGACGAAGCGCTGGTCATCGAGACTGGCCTCGAGTTCGACCGCACCTGGATGGTCGTCGACGCGAATGGCCTGTTCGTCACGCAGCGCGAGCTGCCGCGAATGGCGCTGGTGCAGCCGCGCCTGAAGCTTTCGGAGATGGTGCTGCGCGCGCCCGGCATGCTGGCGCTGCACATCGCGCTCGACCGCGTCGAGACCGCAACCCGCGCGACGGTGTGGAACGACGAGGTCGCGGCCTATGACATGGGCGAGCTGTGCGCGCAGTGGTTCAGCGACTTCCTTGGACGCCCGCTGCGGCTGGTGCGCTTCGACCCGGAGCACAAGCGCCTCTCGGCGAAGCGCTGGACCGGCGTAATCGACGCCGAGAACGCGTTCGCCGACGGCTTTCCGATCCTCGTGACCTCGGTCGCGTCGATCGACGAGCTGAACCGGCGCCTCGTCGCTGCCGGCCAGGCCGCGGTGACGAGCGCGCGCTTTCGCCCGAACCTCGTGCTCGACGGCCTCGACGCGCACGGCGAAGACGCGCTCGACGAGATCGCGTTCGCCACGCCCGACGGGCCGGTGCGGCTGAAGCTCGTGAAGCCGTGCGCGCGCTGCCCGATCCCTGATGTCGACCCGGCCACCGCCGCGACCGGCCATGCGGTGCGCGACGCGCTCGCCGGCTACCGCGCCGACGCGCGCCTCGACGGCGCGATCACGTTCGGCATGAACGCGGTGATCGTCGATGGCGTCGAACGCGCGTTGCGCGTCGGGCTCGACGGCCGGGCGACGTTCGCGTTCGACTGATGCCGCAACGGCCCGCGACCTGGCAGCTGTTCGCGGTCTGCGTGCTGATCTGGGGCACGACCTGGTACGCGATCACGTTCCAGGTCGACCGCGTGCCGGCCGAGGCCGCGGTGGCGCTGCGCTTCGGCCTGGCCGGCGCGGCCGTGCTCGCGTTCTGCGCCGCGCGGCGCGCGCCGCTGCGCTTCCCGCCAAGCACGCACGCCCGGCTCGCGCTGCAGGGCGCGCTGCTGTACGGCGTGTCGTACGTCTGCGTCTACCACGCCGAGAAGCACATCGCGTCGGGGCTGGTCGCGGTCGGCTACTCGGCGTCGCCACTGGTCAGCGGGCTGGGCGCGCGCTGGCTGTTCGGCACCCGCGTGTCGGCGCGCTTCGTTGCCGGCGGCGTGCTCGGGCTCGTCGGCGTCGCGCTGATCTTCTGGCCCGAGTTCGAGAGCAGTGCGCAGCGCAGCGGGGCCGCGCTCGGCGCGCTGTTCACGCTCGCGTCGGTGCTGCTGTCGAGCGGCGGCAGCCTGGCCGCGAGCCGCAACCGCGGCCACGGGCTGCCGTTCTGGCCGGCGCTCGGCTACGGCATGCTGTACGGCGCGGCGGCCGCGGCGCTGTGCAGCCTCGTGCTCGGCGAGCGCATCGCGTGGCCGTCGGCGCCGCTGTGGTGGGGCTCGCTGCTGTACCTCGCGCTCGCCGGCTCGGTGCTCGCGTTCGCCTGTTTCCTCGCGCTGCAGCAGCGCCTCGGTCCGGGCCCGGCCGGCACCGTCGGCGTGATGACGCCGCTGCTGGCGCTGGCCGTCTCGATCACGCTCGAAGGCCTGCGGCCGCATGCGCTGACATTTGCCGGCCTCGCGCTCGCGGTCGCCGGCAACGTGCTGATGCTGCGGCCGCCGCGCTCACGCGGCTGACACGGGCCTCGGCGCCGCGGCCGCGAGGGCGCGCGCATGGCAGCCCTCGAGGTGGTCGTTGACGAGCCCCATCGCCTGCATGAACGCGTAGACCGTGGTCGGGCCGACGAAGGTCCAGCCGCGCCGCTTCAGATCCTTCGACATCGCGATCGATTCGGCCGAGGTCGTCGTCGCCTTCAGCGCCGCGTGGGTGAGGCGCTTCGGCCGCGAGCGCGCGGCCGGCTCGTAGCGCCACGCGTAGGCGGCGAGCGAGCCGAACTCGGCGCGCAGCTCGATCACGCGCTTGGCGTTGTTGATCGTCGATTCGATCTTGCCGCGGTGCCGGACGATGCCGGCATCGCCGAGCAGGCGCGTCACGTCGGCCTCCTTGAAGCGCGCGACGCGCTCGGCCTCGAAGTTCGCGAACCCGGCGCGAAACGCCTCGCGCTTGTTCAGGATCGTCAGCCACGACAGCCCGGCCTGGAAGCCCTCGAGGCACAGCTTCTCGAACAGGCGCCGGTCGTCGGTGACCGGGAAGCCCCATTCGTGGTCGTGGTAGTGCTGGTACGCGGCGCTCGCCTCGCACCAGCGGCAGCGCAGCGCGGCGTCGGCGCCGCGGAACAGCCCGGCAGGATCGGCCATGTCAGGGCGCCTTGCCGCGCGCCGCTCAGGGGCGGCGCGGCGGCAACGGGATGAACTCGGTCTCGCCGGGCACGGCGCCGAAGCCGGCGGTGCTGGCGCGCGTCGTGAAAGCCTCCCAGTCGTCCTGCGCCCGCACGATCCGCTCCTTGCGGCTCGAGACGAAGTTCCAGACGATGAAGCGGTGCCCGAGCGGCGCGCCGCCGACGATGACCACGCGCCCGCCGCGCGGTGCGCTCAGCACCGGCTCGCTGCCCGGCTCGAGCACCACCATCGTCGCCGCCGGCACCCGCTCGCCGTCGAGCTCGACATCGTGGTCGACCGGGTACAGCGCGCGCTCCTCGGCCGCGGCGGGAATCGCGATCGACGCGCCCGATGCGAGCTCGAAGTTCAGGTCGAGGTAAAGCGTCGGCGACAGCGCGCGCACCGGCGAGCTCAGGCCGAACGCGCTGCCGATCAGCACGCGCACCAGCACGCCGTCGAGTTCGCGCGCCGGAATCTCGTGGCCCGGCACGTGCTGGAACGCGGGCGCGTCTTCCTCGTGCTCGGCCGGCACCGCGAGCCACAGTTGCAGGCCGTGGCTGCGGCGCTCGACGCCGAGCAAATCGTTCGGCGTGCGCTCGGAGTGCACGATGCCGCGCCCGGCCGTCATCAGGTTGACGGCACCCGGCTCGATGCGCTGGACGATGCCGGCCGAGTCGCGGTGCAGCATCGCGCCCTCGAACAGGTAGGTCACCGTCGCCAGGCCGATGTGCGGGTGCGGGCGCACGTCGTGGTTGTCGCCGGGCTGGGCGGTGATCGGGCCGAAATGGTCGAAGAACACGAACGGGCCGACGGCCTGGCGCTGCGCCGAGGGCAACAGGCGGCGCACCGTGAAGCCGCCGCCGAGGTCTTTCTGGTGCGGCGCGAGGGTCTGGAGCTGGGGCATGCGGGGTCTCCGTGGCAGCGAACGGCAGTGTAGGCGCGTCGCCTAAAATCCGCGGTTCGCCCGAAGCCGAAAGAGTCTGTCATGAGTTTGAAGTGCGGCATCGTCGGCCTGCCCAACGTCGGCAAGTCCACCCTGTTCAATGCCCTGACGAAGGCCGGCATCGCGGCCGAGAACTACCCGTTCTGCACGATCGAGCCGAACGTGGGCATCGTCGAGCTGCCCGACGCGCGGCTGCAGCAGCTCGCGGCGATCGTGAAGCCCGAACGCATCGTGCCGGCGATCGTCGAGTTCGTCGACATCGCGGGCCTGGTCGCGGGCGCGTCGAAGGGCGAGGGTCTGGGCAACCAGTTCCTCGCGCACATCCGTGAGACCGACGCGATCGTCAATGTGGTGCGCTGCTTCGACGACGACAACGTGATCCACGTCGCCGGCAAGGTCGATCCGATCTCCGACATCGAGGTGATCCAGACCGAGTTGTGCCTGGCCGACATGGGCACGGTCGAGAAGGGCCTGCACCGCTACCACAAGGTCGCCCGCTCGGGCGACAAGGAAGCGCAGAAGATCGTCGCGGTGCTCGACAAGTGCATGACCGCGCTGAACGACAGCAAACCGGTGCGCACCGTGGCGTTCAGCAAGGAAGAGTGGGTGCTGGTCAAGCCGCTGTGCCTGATCACCGCGAAGCCGGCGATGTTCGTCGGCAACGTCGCCGAGAGCGGCTTCGAGAACAACCCGTACCTCGACAAGTTGCGCGCCTATGCGCAGGGGCAAGGCGCGCCGGTCGTCGCGATCTGCGCCAAGACCGAGGCCGAGCTGTCGGAGATGAGCGACGACGACAAGCTGATGTTCCTCGCCGAGATGGGCCAGACCGAGCCCGGGCTGAACCGGCTGATCCGCGCCGCGTTCGGCCTGCTCGGGCTGCAGACCTACTTCACCGCCGGCGTGAAGGAGGTGCGCGCCTGGACGATCCACATCGGCGACACCGCACCGCAGGCCGCCGGCGTGATCCACACCGACTTCGAGCGCGGTTTCATCCGCGCACAGACGATCGCGTTCGCCGATTACGTCGCGCTCAAGGGCGAACAGGGCGCGAAGGATGCTGGCAAGATGCGCTCCGAGGGCAAGGACTACGTCGTCAAGGACGGCGACGTGCTCAACTTCCTGTTCAATGTGTGAGGCCGGCGGGCCCCCGTCGACTCCAGCCGGATCGGGCCACCGCAGCAGTCACCGGCCACGCGCTTGACCACCACCGCCCCACCCGCCGCGCCGCGCTCGACGACCACCGCCTTCGCGCTGGCCGCGCTCGCCTACGCGCTGGCCGGCATCGCGGCGCTGCCGCTGGCGGTGCCGCCGGGTTACGCGACGCCGCTGTACCCGGCCGCGGGGATCGCGCTGGCGGCGGTGGTGATGTTCGGCCCGCGCCTGCTCGGCGCGGTGGCGCTCGGCGCGCTGGCGGTCGGCCTGTGGATCGGCCTGCAGCACCGCGCCGAGGCCGCGGCGCCGGTACTCGCCGGCGCGCTCGCGCTCGGCGCGACGCTGCAAGCGCTCGCCGGCGCGGCGCTGGTGCGGCGCCTCGTGCCGCAGCCGATGGCGTTGTCGGAGCCGCGCGAGATCGTGCGCTTCCTCGCCGCCGCGGTGGTCTCGTGCGCGGTCTCGCCGATCGTCACCGGCGTCGCGCTGCTGCTCGCCCACGCGGTGCCGGCCGGCGAGCTGCCGTTCCTGCTCGGCACGAGCTACGTCGGCAACCTGCTCGGCGTGTTGATCGCGACGCCGGTCGCGCTCAGCCTGTGCGGCGAGCCGCGCCAGGAATGGGCGCCGCGCCGCCTGAGCGTCGGCCTGACGCTCGGCCTCGCGCTGCTGCTGCTGGCACTCGGCATCCGCCAGGTGGTGCAGTGGAATCGCGAGCGGGTCGAGAGCGCGTTCAACCACGACGCCACCGGCGCGGCGCAGGCGCTGGTGGCGCAGCTGCGCGAGCCGCTGAACGCGCTCGAGGCGCTGCACGGCGTGTTCATCGCCTCCGACAACGTCTCGCCCGAAGAGATGCGGCTCGCCACGCAGGCCTGGCTGCAGCCGGGCGGCGCGGTGCAGGCGCTCGGCTGGAGCCAGCGCATCGCGCGGCGCGAGCTGCCGGCGTTCGAGGCCGCGGTGCGCGCCGAGGGCGACCCGAGCTTCAAGGTCTTTGACCGCAGCGACGCGCCGGTCCCGACCGAGCTCGCCGACGAGGTGCTGGCGATCCACTACATCGAGCCGCGCGCCGGCAACGCGCCGGCCCGTGGCGTCAACGTCTGGTCGATCCCGGTCGCGCGCACCGCGGTGCAGCTGGCGCGGCGCACCGGCCGGCCCGCCGCGACCGGCCCGTTCCGCCTGACCCAGCAGACCGCGGGGCCGAACGAGGTTGGCGTGGTGATCTACCAGGCGCTGTACGCGCGCGGCGCATCGAACGACGCCGCCGAGCGCTCGACCGCGTTCAACGGCGTGCTGTTCGCGACGCTGCGCATGAACGCCCAGCTGCAGGCACTCGCCGCGCAGCTGCCGCGGCCGCTGTCGCTGTGCCTCGTCGACGTGACCGCCGGCGCGCTGCTGCACCTGGCCGGCGCGCCGGGCTGCGAGGCGCGCAGCGCCGACCTGCAGCTGGAGCGCGCGTTCGACTACGCCGGCCGGCGCTGGGAGATCCGCGTCGGTGCGGCGGCGGCCGACCTGCCGAGCGCGCACAGCGCCGACGTGTGGCTGTTCGCGCTGGTCGGGCTGCTGTCGACGGCGCTGCTCGGCGGCTTCATCCTGATCGTCACCGGCCGCACCCGGCGCATCGAGACCGCGGTGCGCGAACGCACCGCCGCGCTGCGCGCCGAGGTGCGCGAGCGCGAGGTCGCGGAAGGCGCGCTGCGCGAGAGCGAGCAGCGCTTCCGCAACATCCTGAACAACGTGCCGATCGGCGTGATCTACACCGACCTGCGCGGCAACGTGAAGCAGACCAACCCGCGCTTCTGCGAACTCACCGGCTACAGCGACGCCGAGCTGCTGCGCATGAGCCTGGCCGACTACACGCACCCGGAAGACATGGTGCAGGACGTCGACCTGATGGCGCAGCTGGTGCGCGGCGAGATCCCGATGTACCGGCGCCACAAGCGCTACATCGCGCGCAACGGCGCGACGGTGTGGGTGCAGGCGACGGTCTCGCTGCTGCGCGACGCGAACGCGAAGCCGCGCAGCATCGTCGGTGTGGTCGAGGACATCACCGAGCACCTGAAGCTCGAGGAGGCCGAGCGCGCGCGCGAGGCCGCCGAGGCCTCGAACCGCGCCAAGAGCGAGTTCCTCTCGCGCATGAGCCACGAGCTGCGCACGCCGCTGAACGCGATGCTCGGCTTCGCCCAGCTGCTCGAACTCGATCCGCGGCATCCGCTGAGCGACGCGCAGCGGCCGTGGGTCGGCCAGATCCAGCAGGCCGGCTGGCACCTGCTGGAGATGATCAACGACGTGCTCGATCTGTCGCGCATCGAATCGGGCAACCTGCGGCTGCAGATCGAGACACTCGACCTGACCGAGCTGCTCGACGCGACGCTCGCGATGGTCGACGCCGACGCGCAGCAGCGCGACATCGTGATCTCGCAGGAGTTCGACCCGGGCACGACCACGCTGCTCGGCGACGCGACGCGCGTCAAGCAGATCCTGACCAACCTGCTGAGCAACGCCGTCAAGTACAACAGCGACGCCGGGCGCATCCACGTGTCGAGCCGGCTGGCCGGCACCGAGGCGGTCGAGATCGTCGTCACCGACACCGGCCTGGGCATGACGGCGGCGCAGCTCGCCGAGCTGTTCCAGCCCTTCAACCGGCTCGGGCGCGAGCGCTCGGCGCAGCAGGGCACCGGCATCGGCCTGGTGATCAGCCAGCGCCTGGCCGAGCTGATGGGCGGCTCGCTGCGCGCGCGCAGCGTCGCCGGCCAGGGCTCGGCGTTCATCCTGACGCTGCCGTGCGCGCTCGACCCCGACACCGTGCGCTCCGACTTCGACGCCTACGTGAGCGAGCCGGCCGAGTACCACCGCCGCGTCGTGCACTACGTCGAGGACAACGAGACCAACGTCGAGGTGATGCGCGGCATCCTCGCACAGCGCCCGCAGGTCGAGATGCGGGTGTCGGTGACCGGCCTCGACGGCTTGGCGGCGATCCGCGCGCACCGGCCCGACCTGATCCTGCTCGACATGCATCTGCCCGACATCAGCGGCATGGAGCTGCTGCGCCACCTGAAGCAGGATGCCCACACCGTCCACGTGCCGATCGTCGTGGTCTCGGCCGACGCGCTCGCGCAGCAGATCGACGCCGCGTTCGAGGCCGGCTGCACCCACTACCTGACCAAGCCGGTCAACGTGGCCGAGCTGCTGGGCGTGCTCGACGACCTGCTCGAGCGGATGGACACCGCGTTCAGCTGACGCACTGAGAGGAGGCTGCGATGAGTTCGATCGCCGACTTGCTGGGCACCGCGCTGCCGGTCATCCAGGCGCCGATGGCCGGCGTGCAGGGCAGCGCCCTGGCGATCGCGGTCTGCGAAGCCGGCGGCCTGGGCTCGCTGCCGTGCGCGATGCTGTCGCCGCAGGCG
>DATMIN010000572.1:0-4136 GCA_035554275.1 Burkholderiaceae bacterium | reverse complement strand
TGCCGATCTCGCAGATCGCGGCGTTCGTCGAGCGCACCGATGCCGAGCTGCGCGCGCGCTTCCCCGGCGTGCGGCTCGTCAACTTCGGCCACCTCGGCGACGGCAACCTGCACTACAACGTGCAGGCACCCGAGGGCGCCGATGCGCTCGCGTTCGTCAGCGAGCGCGAGCGCGCGGTCAACAGCGTCGTCTACGACAGCGTCGGCGCGTTCGGCGGCTCGATCTCGGCCGAGCACGGCATCGGCGCGCTCAAGCGCGACGAGCTCGCGCGGCGCAAGTCGCCGGTCGCGCTCGCGCTGATGCGCGCGATCAAGCGCGCGCTCGATCCGGCGAACCTGCTGAACCCCGGCCGCGTGCTCTGAAGCGTCACGCCGGCGTGCCGCCGTCGCGGGCCTCGGCCAGCAGCCAGTCGGCGAACGCCTGCACCTCGGGCTTGCGCGCCGCACCGGCCGAGCGCACCAGGAAGTAGCTGCGCGGCGATGCCACCGCCCTCTTGAACGGCGCGACCAGCCGCCGCTCGCGCAGCAGCCGCTTGAGCAGCGGGCTGCGGCCGAGCGCGACGCCCTGCCCCGCGATCGCCGCGTTGATCAGCTGGTCGAACTGCGAGAAGTGCAGCACGCTCGCCGGCTTCAGGCCCTCGAGCTTCATCGCGCGCAGCCAGATCGGCCAGTCCTGCATGTCGGCGCCGGGGCCGGAGTCGAGGTACAGCAGCACCTGGTGGCGCAGGTCTTCGGGCGTCTTCAGCGGCCGCGCCGGGTCGCGCAGAAGCTTCGGCGCACACACCGGCAGCACCACGTCGCCGAACAGCAGCTCGGCGCCGGCGTCGATCTCGCTCTCCGCCTGGTAGCGGATCGCGAGGTCGAAGCCATCGCGGTTCAGGTTGACGAGCGCGTAGCCGGCCGAGATGCGCACGTCGACCTCGGCGTGGCTCGCCGTGAAGCCCGCCAGCCGCGGGATCAGCCACAGCCCCGCGAACCCCGGCGTGGTGGTCACGACGACCGTCTTCGCGCGCCGGTCGCGCTCGAGTTCGCCGCCGACCAGGTGCAGCCGGCCGAGCATCTCGCCGACCGTCTGCGCCAGGCGCTGGCCCTCGTCGGTGAGGCGCAGCGCGCGGTGCAGGCGGCGGAACAGCGGCACGCCGTAGTGCGCCTCGAGCGCGGCGATCTGCCGGCTCACCGCCGATTGCGTCAGCGCCAGCTCGTCGGCGGCGCGCGTGAAGCTCAGGTGGCGCGCGGCCGCCTCGAAGGCTTCGAGCGGGTCGAGCGGCGGCAGGTGGAAGTGGCGCATCGGGTCGCTCCGGCGGCGGTTTCGCATTCCATATGCGCATGCCAGCCATTCGAACTGACCGTTTGAACAGCAGGCGCGTAACGCCGATAGTAGCGGTACCGCATGCGAATAGCGCATGTTAAAGGAGTGAACCATGAACACCGCCGACCTCGATCCCGCCGCCGTCTCGCTGCGCAAGGGCGAGATCCACCGCCTGCGCCACGCCACCGGGCAGCGCGTTGAGGCGCTGAGCGGCAGCCTGTGGGTGACGATCGACAACGACGTGCGCGACATCCTCGTCTCGCCCGGCCGCGGCTTCACGATCGACCGCGACGGCGACACGCTCGTCAGCGCGCTGGCCGACGCGCGCTTCGTGGTGCTGCAGCCGGACGTGCTGCGGCGCGCCGCCTGACGCGCACGCCGCGCGTTACTGCACCGGGTTCTTCAGCGCCTCGGGCAACGCCAGGGCCACGACGTCGATGCCCTCGTCGCGCAACGCGTCGGCATCCGCACGCGAGGCCTGGCCACGAATGCCGCGCTGCTCGGCCTCGCCGTAGTGGATGCGGCGCGCCTCTTCGGGGAAGCGCTCGCCGACGTCTTCGGTCTTCGCGAGCACCTCGCGCATCTTGCGCAGCCAGCGGCCCTGCGCGCGCGCCGGGGCGGCGTCGGCCGGCGCGTCGCTGCGCAGCGACGAGACGTTCAGCCGCGGCGCGCTCGGCAGCCGCTCGATCGCCGCGTCGTCGCAGGCCGGGCAGGCGATCAGGGCGCGCTCACGCTGCGACGCGAAGTCGGCTTCGGACGCGAACCAGCCTTCGAAGCGGTGGTCGTGGGCGCAGCGCAGGTTCAGGACCTTCATTGCGCCGATTATCGTGGGCAGCGGGCTACGGCGCGGGCGTCCACGTCAGCGGCCAGCGGCCGGCACGCCAATTCTGCAACCAGAGCAGCCCGATCAGCGTCTTCGCATCGGTGAGCTCGCCGCGCAGCGCGGCGGCGTCGAGTTGCTCGGCGCTCATCGATTCGACATCGAGGAACTCGCCCGCGTCGAGACGGCGCTCGCCGCCGACCAGGCCGCGCGCGAACCAGATCTCGATGCCTTCGTCGGAGTAGGCGATCGCGTTGTGCAGGATGCCCGCGCGCGCCCATTCGGCGGCGCGGTAGCCGGTCTCCTCGGCGAGCTCGCGGATCGCGCACTCGAACGGCGGCTCGCCGGCGTCGAGCTTGCCGGCCGGGAACTCGAGCATCGCGCGCGCCATCGGATGCCGCCACTGGCGTTCGACGACGAGCCGGCCGTCGTCGAGCAGCGGCACGATCATCACCGCGCCGGGGTGGACGATGTACTCGCGCTCGGCGACGCTGCCGTCGGGCAGCCGGACCTGCTCGCGCCGCACGTCGAGGAAGGCGCCGCGGTAGGCCCGCTCCGAGTGCAGCGTGTGCTCGCGCAGGTGCGCGTCGTCGGGCGCGTTGTCGGGCGCGTTGTCGAGCGTTGGGCTCATCGACGCCGCCTCAGGTAGCGCCACACGAAGCCGGGGAACGCGAAGGTCAGGAACGCGAAGCCGAGCGCGGCGTAAAACTCCCAGCCTTGCGGCTGGATCTGCCCGGCGCGCGCCTCGAGCGCGAAGCCGAGCGCGAGCGTCGCGCCCCACAGCACGACGAGTTCGACAAACCGCCAGCCGATCGCCTTCGGCGCGCGCCGCGGGCCGACGACGAACAGGCGCTCGTTCACGAACGGCAGGTTGGCGGCAACAATCGCGACCAAGAGCACCAGCCAGACGGCCGCCGAGGTGTCCATCAGCGCGTGCGTGGCACGCTCAAGTTGCGAGCGCCTTGACGATCGCCTGCACGCACAGGCTCATCAGCCCGCCGGGCATCAGGCCGAACAGCAGCACCGCGGCGCCGTTCAGCGTCATCACCGTGCGCATGTCCCAGCCCGCGGCGATCGGCGCGCTGCTGGTCGGCTCGTCGAAGTACATCACCTTGATCACGCGCAGGTAGTAGTACGCGCCGACCAGCGACAGCACGACCGCGACGACCGCGAGGTACACATAACCCGTGACATTCGTCGACACCAGCGACTGCAGCACCGACAGCTTGGCGTAGAAGCCGACCGTCGGCGGCAGCCCGGCGAGCGAGAGCATGAAGATCGTCATCACCAGCGCGAAGCCGGGGCTGCGCTTGGCCAGGCCCGCGAGATCGGTGATCTCCTCCGACTCGAAGCCGCGCCGCGACAGCAGCATCACGATGCCGAAGGTGCCGAGCGTCGTCATCACGTAGGTGACGATGTAGAACATCGACGACGCATACGAGTTGCCGGCCGAGATCGTGTTGTTGTAGACCACGCCCGAGCACAGGCCGAGCAGCATGAAGCCCATCTGCGCGATGCTCGAGTAGGCCAGCAGCCGCTTCAGGTTGGTCTGCGCGATCGCGACGACGTTGCCGAGCAGCATCGAGCCTGCCGCCAGCACGACCAGCATCTGCTGCCAGTCGCCGGCCAGGCCGAGCATGCCCTCGACGAGCAGGCGGATCGTGATCGCGAACGCCGCCAGCTTCGGCGCACCGCCGATCAGCAGCGTGACGCCGGTGGGCGCGCCCTGGTAGACGTCGGGCACCCACATGTGGAACGGCACCGCGCCGAGCTTGAAGCCGAGGCCGGCGACGATGAACACCACGCCGAGGATCATCACCGCCTTGTTGATCTGGCCGGTGCCGATCGCCTTGAAGACCTCGCCCATCTCGAGCGAGCCGGTCGCGCCGTACATCATCGACAGGCCATAGAGCAGGAAGCCGCTGGCCAGCGCGCCGAGCACGAAGTACTTCATCGCGGCCTCGGTCGCGTCGGTGTTGTCGCGGCGCAGCGCGACCAGCGCGTACAG
>DATMIN010000571.1:0-2572 GCA_035554275.1 Burkholderiaceae bacterium | reverse complement strand
GCCAGCCAGGCTTCCTGCGCGGCGATGCGCCGGGCCAGCGAGCGGGCGTCGGCATAGCCCTCGGCAATCATCCACTTCATCAGCGTGATGTTGCTGTTGATGTATTCCTTGATCGGCTCCGGGTTCAGGTGCACGGTGCAGCCGGCGGCGCTGCGCTCGGCCGAGGCGTCGCTCAGTTCGAAGGCCTGTTCCACCTTCAGGTCGGGCAGCCCTTCGATCTCCAGGATGCGGCCGCTGAAGATGTTCTTCTTGCCCTTCTTCTCGACCGTCAGCAGCCCGGCCTTGATCGCGTACAGCGGGATCGCGTTGACCAGATCGCGCAGGGTCACGCCAGGCTGCATGGTGCCCTTGAAGCGCACCAGCACGCTCTCGGGCATGTCGAGCGGCATCACGCCGGTGGCGGCCGCGAATGCGACCAGGCCCGAGCCGGCGGGGAAGCTGATGCCGATCGGAAAGCGCGTGTGCGAGTCCCCGCCGGTGCCCACGGTGTCGGGCAGCAGCAGGCGGTTCAGCCAGCTGTGGATCACGCCGTCGCCCGGGCGCAACGAGATGCCGCCGCGCGTGCTGATGAAGTCGGGCAGCTCGTGGTGCATCTTCACGTCGACCGGCTTCGGGTACGCGGCGGTGTGGCAGAAGCTCTGCATCACCAGGTCGGCGCTGAAGCCGAGGCAGGCGAGGTCTTTCAGCTCGTCGCGCGTCATCGGGCCGGTGGTGTCCTGCGAGCCGACGCTGGTCATGCGCGGTTCGCAGTAGGTGCCCGGGCGCACGCCCTGCTGCTGGCCGTTGATCACAGGCAAGCCGCAGGCCTTGCCGACCATCTTCTGGCCGAGGCTGAAGCCGCGCTTCGTGTCGGCCGGGTTGGTCGGCAGGCGGAACAGCGTGCTCGGCGGCAGGCCGAGCGCCTCGCGCGCCTTCGCGGTCAGGCCGCGGCCGATGATCAACGGGATGCGTCCGCCGGCACGCACCTCGTCGAACAGCACGTCGCTCTTGACCTTGAACTCGGCGATCACCTTGCCGTCCTTCAGCGCCTGGCCGTCGTACGGGCGCAGCTCGACCACGTCGCCCATCGCCATCTGGCTCACGTCGAGCTCGATCGGCAGCGCGCCCGAGTCTTCCATCGTGTTGTAGAAGATCGGCGCGATCTTGGCGCCGAGGCAGACACCGCCGAAGCGCTTGTTCGGCACGAACGGGATGTCTTCGCCGGTGAACCACAGCACCGAGTTGGTTGCGCTCTTGCGCGACGAACCCGTGCCGACCACGTCGCCGACGTACGCGACGAGGTGGCCCTCTCTGTCACATTTCTCGCGCAGGGCTTCGATGAACCCGACCGGGCCGCGTTTGCCTTCTTCTTCCGGCACGATGCCGGGGCGCGGGTTCTTGTGCATCGCCAGCGCGTGCATCGGGATGTCGGGGCGGCTCCAGGCGTCGGGCGCGGGCGAGAGGTCGTCGGTGTTGATCTCGCCGGCGACCTTGAAGATGCTGACGGTGATCGATCTCGGCACCTCGGGCCGCGAGGTGAACCATTCGGCGTCGGCCCAGCTCTGCAGCACCGCTGCAGCAAACGCGTTGCCGGCGGCGGCCTTGGCCTGCACGTCGTGGAACTGGTCGAACATCAGTAGCGTGTTCTTCAGGCCTGCGGCGGCAGCGGCGCCGACGGCTGCGTCGTCGAGCAGCTCGACCAGCGGGCCGATGTTGTAGCCGCCGAGCATCGTGCCGAGCAGTTCGGTGGCGCGAGCGCGCGAGATCAGCGGCGAGGCCTCGGTGCCGTGCGCGACGGCCGCGAGGTAGCTCGCCTTGACCTTGGCCGCATCGTCGACGCCGGCCGGCACGCGCTGCGTGATCAGCTCGACGAGCGTGGCCTCTTCGCCGGCCGGCGGCGCCTTCAGCAGCTCGATCAGCGCGGCGGTCTGCGCGGCCGACAGCGGCAGCGGCGGGATGCCGAGCGCGGCGCGTTCGGCGACATGTTGGCGGTAGGTGGCGAGCATCGGAGTTCCCTTGATTCGGAAGGCGCAGGAGAGGGTCGGGTCGAGGGCGAACGGGTCATGCCGGCTTCGGCACGATGACCTTCAGGCCCTTGAAATAGTCGCGAAAGAAGCCGGCGTCGCGCGTGATCAGCGCGCTGCACTGAAGCAAGGCATGTGCCCCGACGATGAAGTCGGGGACGGTTCGGGCCCGCGTGCCGCCGCGCTGGCGGTAGCGCCGCTGCATCTCGCCGGCGCGGATCGCCGCCTTGGCCTCGACCTCGGCGTAGCGGATGCCCATGTCTTCGAGCACCTGCATCGCCTGGTCGCCGTTGCGAAGCGAGCTGCAGACCTCGGCGACGACCACGTCGCAGACCAGCACCGGTCCGTGTGCGAGCGCCTCGCGCAGCGCGCCCTCGGCGGCGTCGGCCTGCGGTGCGCCGATCAGGATCTCGATCAGCACGGAGGAATCGACGGCGATCATCGTCAGACGTCGAGCGGATCGCCCGGTGCGCGGCCACGGATCGCGCGCATCGCGTCGTCGACATCCTTGAAGCCGTCGAGCTTGAACTTGCCGCGCGCCCGCGAGATCGCGTCGTCGACGTTCTTGC
>DATMIN010000570.1:0-7188 GCA_035554275.1 Burkholderiaceae bacterium | reverse complement strand
TCGTGCCCGAAGACCCACGCGCACGGCCACGGCAGCGATGCGGCAGCGATCGTCTGCGCGGCATGCGAGCTGGTCGCGAGCAGCGGCAGCGTCAGCGCTGCGAGCGCCTCGGCCTCGACGCGCTCGACCAGCCGCAGCGCGAAGTGCGCGCCCATGCCGGCGCGCAACACCTTCGGCGACCACAGCGCGGCGGTGCCGTTCAACGCGATCACCTGGCCGAAGCCGAACGCCGCCGCGCTGCGCAGGATCGTGCCGACGTTGCCGGCGTCCTGCAGCCGGTCGAGCACCACGCTCGGCGTGGCGGGGTCGATCTCGCCGGCATCGGCCCACGCGACGATGAAGCCGAGCGGCGCCGGCGATTCGAGGCTGCCGAGGCCGGCCATCAACGCATCCGGCAGCACCGCGACGGCCGCTGCCGTGTTGGCCAGCGCGCGCATCGCGGGCGCGCGCCACGCGCTCTCGCCGACGATCGCCTGTGCCGCCACGCCGCCGCGCTGCGCATACGCCGCGCACAGGTGCTCGCCTTCGATCCAGACCTCGCCGCCGCGCCGGTAGCCGGCTGGGTCGGCGGCCAGTTTGCGCACGCGTACCAGCAGCGGGTTGTCGCGCGACGTGATCGCCTTGACGGCGGCTTCGCTCATCTCAGGGCAGCAACAGCGCGCGGACCGGCGCGAAGCTGCGCCGGTGCTGCGCGCACGCGCCGTGCTCGCGCAGCGCGGCCAGGTGCTCGGGCGTCGCGTAGCCCTTGTGGCCGGCGAAGTTGTACTGCGGATGCTGCTCGTGCAGCTGCGCGCAGAGCCGGTCGCGGTGCACCTTGGCAAGGATCGACGCGGCCGCGATCGACGCGACCTTGGCGTCGCCGCCGATGATCGCCTCGGCCATCACGCTGATCACCGGCAGGCGGTTGCCGTCGACCAGCACCTTCTTCGGCCGCAGCCGCAGGCCCTCGATCGCGCGCCGCATCGCGAGCAGCGTGGCCTGCAGGATGTTGAGCGTGTCGATCTCCTCGACGCTGGCCTGCGCGATGCACAGGCACAGCGCCTTCGCGTGGATCTCGTCGAACAGCCGCTCGCGCGTGCGCGCCGTGAGCAGCTTCGAATCGTTCAGGCCGCGGATCGGCTGGCGCGCGTCGAGGATCACCGCGGCCGCGACCACCGGGCCCGCGAGCGGGCCGCGGCCTGCCTCGTCGACGCCGGCGTGCAGCCCGGGCGCGTCGAACACGAGGCCGAGCTGTTCAGGCCGCGAGGATTTTCTCGATCGCATCGGTGGCCGCCCGGGCGGTGTCGCAGCGCAGCTCGCGGTGCAGCGTCTCGAAGCGCGCGTGCAGCGCCGCGCAGTGCGCCGGATCGTCGAGCCACGCGAAGCCGGCCTGCGCGAGCGCGGCCGGCGTGGCGTCGCCCTGCAGGAACTCGGGCACCGCGAAGTCGGCGAGCAGGATGTTCGGCAGGCCGACCCACGGCTGGTAGCTCATGCGCTTCATCATCTGCCAGTTCAGCGCGTGCATCACGTAGGTGATCACCATCGGCCGCTTGAACAGGGCCGCCTCGAGCGTGGCCGTGCCGCTGGCCACGAGCGTCAGGTCGCAGGCCGCGAGCGCTTCGTGCGAGCGGCCGTCGAGCAGCTCGAGCGGCACCTCGGCCGCGTACTGGCGGCGCAGCGGCTCGATCACGTGACGCAGCCCCGGCGCCACCGGCACGACGAAGCGCAGCCCCGGCCGCTCGCGGTGCATCAGCGCGGCCGCCTGCAGCAGCCGCGGCGCGATGTACTGGATCTCGGCGCGCCGGCTGCCGGGCAGCAGCGCGATCACGGTTTCGTCGTCGGCCAGGCCGAGCGCCGCCCGCGCCGCGGCGCGCGGCACCTCGAGCGGGATCACGTCGGCCAGCGGATGGCCGACGTAGGCGGCGGCCACGCCCTGCTTCGCGTAGATCGGCGGCTCGAACGGGAACAGGCACAGCACCAGGTCGGTGGCGCGGCGGATCTTGTCGATGCGCTTGCCGCGCCAGGCCCAGATCGACGGGCTGACGAAGTGCACCGTCTTCACGCTCTGCGCCTTCAGGCGCGCCTCGAGGTCGAGGTTGAAGTCGGGGGCGTCGATGCCGACGAACAGATCAGCGCGCGGCGTGTCGGCGCCGCCGAGCACGCGCTCGGCGAGTTGGTTGCGGATCGCCGAGAGCTCGCGGTAGTGGCTCAGCACCTCGACATAGCCGATCACCGCGAGCTTGTCGTGCGGCCACCAGGCGTCGAAGCCGTGCGCGGCCATCTTCGGGCCGCCGATGCCGGCCGCGCTGAGCGCCGGCCAGCGCGCCTTCAGGCCGCCGAGCAGCAGCCCGCCGAGCAGGTCGCCCGAGGCTTCGCCGGCCACCATCGCGATGCGAGGGGCTGCGGGGTCGGTCGCGGCCATGCTAGCGGGCGATGCCGCGCGTGGCACCGGCGAGGAACGCGCTCATCATCGCCACGTCGCCGGCCGCCTCCGGCCTCTCGGCGGCGAGCGCGTCGATCGCCGCGCGCGCCTCGTCGAAACCCAGGCCGTTGCGGTACAGCAGCCGGTGCATCTGCTTGACCGCGGCGATGCGCTCGGGCCCGAAGCCGCGCCGGCGCAGGCCCTCGATGTTGAAGCCGCGCACCGCGAGCGGGTTGCCGTCGACCATCATGTACGGCGGCACGTCTTGGTTGACCGCGCTGCCGAAGCCGGCCATCGCGTGCGCACCGACCTTGACGAACTGGTGGATGCCAACGAGCCCGCCGATCGTGACCCAGTCGCCCAGCTGGACATGCCCGCCCAGCGTCGTGTTGTTGGCCAGCGTGGTGTGGCTGCCGACGTCGCAATCGTGCGCGATGTGGGTGTAGGCCATGATCCAGTTGTCGCTGCCCACGCGCGTGATGCCACCGGCCTGCGGCACGCCGAGGTTGAAGGTGCAGAACTCGCGGATCACGTTGCGGTCGCCGATCACCAGCTCGGTGTCCTCGCCGGCATACTTCTTGTCTTGCGGCACCGCGCCGAGCGAGCAGAACTGGAAGACGCGGTTGTCGCGCCCGATCGTCGTGCGGCCCTCGATCACGCAGTGCGGGCCGATGCTCGTGCCGGCGCCGATGCGCACCGCGCCGCGCACGATCGTGAAGGCGCCGATCGAGACGCCCGCGTCGAGCTGCGCGCCGGGCTCGACGATCGCGCTCGGATGGATGCTCACCATGCCCGCCTCACCCGCGCACTCACTCGACGCGGCGCATCGTGCACATCAGCTCGGCCTCGACGACGACGCAGTCGCCGACGCTCGCGTGCGACGAGAACTTGACGATACCGGCACGGCTGCGCTCGAGCGTGGCGTGCAGCATCAGCTGGTCGCCGGGCTCGACCGGGCGCTTGAAGCGCGCGTTGTCGATGCCGACGAAGTAGAAGACGGTCTTGTCGTCGGGCCGCACGCCGACGTTGTCGAACGCGAGGATCGCCGCGGCCTGCGCGAGCGCCTCGAGCATCATCACGCCGGGCATCACCGGGCGGCTCGGAAAGTGGCCGATGAAGAACGGCTCGTTCATCGTCACGTTCTTCACGGCGAGGATGCGCTTGCCCTTCTCGAGCTCGAGCACGCGATCCACGAGCAGAAACGGGTAGCGGTGCGGCAGCCGCTTCAGGATCTCGTGGATGTCCATGCTCATGGGGTTCCCGTCGTGTCGTTCTTGTCGGCCGCGGCGCCCTTCTCCAGCGCCTTCACCCGCTCGCGCAGCCGGTGCAGGTTGCGCAGCGTGGCGGCATTCTTCTCCCACGCGGCATTGTCGTCGATGGGGAACACACCGGTGTAGTGACCCGCCTTCTTGATCGAGTGGCTGACCAGCGTGCCGCCCGAGATGAACACGTTGTCGGCGATCTCGAGATGGCCCGCGATCATGCCCGCGCCGCCGATCGTCACGTGCTTGCCGATCACCGCGCTGCCGGCGATGCCGACGCAGCCGGCGATCGCCGAGTGGTCGCCGATGCGCACGTTGTGGCCGATCTGGATCAGGTTGTCGAGCTTCACGCCGTCGCCGATCACGGTGTCGCCGAGCGCGCCGCGGTCGACGCAGGTGTTGGCGCCGATGTCGACGTCGGCGCCGATGCGCACTGCGCCGAGCTGCTCGATCTTCTCCCAGCGCCCTTCGGTCGGCGCGAAGCCGAAGCCGTCGGCCCCGATCACGACGCCGCTGTGCACCACGCCGCGCGCGCCGATCGTGCAGCGCTCGGCGAAGACGACGCGCGGCGCGAAGCGCGTGCCCGCGCCGACGACGGCGTCGCGGCCGACGAAGCACTGCGCACCGATCACCGCACCCTCGCCGATCGAAGCCCCCGCCTCGATCACCGCCAGCGCGCCGATCGAGGCGCTCGCCGCAACAAGCGCCGACGCGTCGACCACCGCGCTCGGATGCACGCCGGGCGCGGCCGGAACGCGCGTGCGCCGCGCCCACCACTGCGTGAGCCGGGCGAAGTAGAGATACGGGTCGGGCGTGACGATTGCCGCGCCGCGCGCCGCGGCGGCCTCGCGCTGCGCTGGCGCGACGATCACGCAGCCGGCTTTGCAGCCGGCGAGGAGCGGCTCGAGGCGCGGGTTGGCGAGGAAGGTGATCGTCGTCGGCGTCGCGCCGTCGAGTGCTCCGATGCGGTCGATCCGCACGGCTGCCGCGGCAGCGCCGATCAGCTCACCGCCGAGGGCGGCGGCGAACTCGGGCAGCGTGACCTCGGCCACGCGTGCTCACTTCCCGCCTTGCGCGTTCAGTGCCTTGATGACCTTGTCGGTGATGTCGACGCGCGAGCTGGCGAAGATCACCACGTCGCCCTGCAGGATCAGGTCGTACTTCTCGGTGTCGTAGATCTGCTTGACGACCTTGTTGGCGCGGTCGACGACGGTGGCGAGCTCCTCGTTGCGACGCTGATTCAGGTCTTCCTGGAACTCGCGGCGCTTGCGCTGGAGTTCGCGGTCTTGGTCGACCAGCTCGCGCTGGCGGCGATTGCGCTCGGCCTCGCTGAGCGTGGGCGCGTCCTTGTCGAGCTTGTCGGCCGCGGCCTTCAGCTTGTTGGCGGCGTCCTCGCCGTCTTTCTGGCGCTTCGAGAATTCGGTTTCCAGCCGGGTCTGCGCGGCCTTGGCGAGCGTGGCCTCGCGCAGCACGCGGTCGCTGTTGACGAAGCCGATCTTCATTTCCTGCGCATGCGCGCCGTGCGCCGCCGCCAGCATCAGCGCAGCCGCCGTCGCGAAGCGCGCGACGCCGGCCGTCAGAGAAGAGCTTTTCATCATCAGAACGCGGTCCCGATCTGGAATTGAAGTCGCTGGATTCTATCTTCCGGCTTCTTGCGGATCGGCGTGCCGTAGCTGATCTTCAGCGGGCCCACCGGCGAGACCCACGTGAGGCCCAGGCCGGCCGACGCGCGCAGGTCGCCGAACTTCAGCTTGTCGTTCTCGCCCCAGACGTTGCCGGCGTCGACGTAGCCGAACCAGCGCAGCGTGCGGTCGTTGCCGGTGCCGGGGATCGGCAGGTAGAGCTCGCTGTTGAGGTTGAACTTGCGGTTGCCGCCAATGTAGGCACCGGTCACGTCGACCGGGCCGAGCGAGTTCTGGTCGAAGCCGCGCACGCTGCCGAGGCCGCCGCCGAAGAAGTTCTTGAAGATCGGGTACGGGTGGCCGCCCAGGCCCTTGCCCCACGACAGATCGGCGTTGAAGCCGAACGTGAACTTGCGCCCCAGCGGGATGTACTGCTGGAACTTGGCGTTGGTGCGCAGGTACTTGGCGTCGCCGGTCGCGCCCCAGTCGAAGTTCAGGCTGGTCAGGCGGCCGTCGTTCGGCACGAGCGCGCTGTCGCGGCTGTCGCGCGACCAACCGATCGTCAGCGGCACCGTGCTGCTGCTGGTGCCGAACTCGGTCACGTAGTTGCGGTAGTTGACCGGCAGGTTCGTGCCCTCGATCTTCGTCTGCTCGTAGCCGATGCCGAAGAAGACGGTGTCGAACTCGCTGAACGGCACGCCGAAGCGGATCGACGCGCCCGGCGTGACGAGCTTGTACTCCTCGCCCTGGCTGTTGATCGGCCGCTGCGTGCGGTAGAACACGTCGAGGTAGCGCGAGATGCCGTCGACGGTGAAGTACGGATCGACCGTGCTGACGACCAGCGCGCGGCTGTACTTGCTGGTGTTGACCTCGAGGCCGAGGTAGTTGCCCGAGCCGAACACGTTCTCCTGCTTGATCGAGGCCGACAGCGAGAGCTTGTCGGCCGACGAGAAGCCGGCGCCGATCTGCAGGTTGCCGGTCTGCTTCTCCTTCACCGCGATCGTCAGGTCGACCTGGTCGGCGCTGCCCGGCACCTCGTTGGTGTCGACGGTGACCTCGCTGAAGTAGCCGAGCCGGTCGACGCGGTCGCGCGAGAGCTTGATCTTGCGGCCGTCGTACCAGCTCGACTCGAACTGGCGGAACTCGCGCCGCACCACCTCGTCGCGGGTACGCGTGTTGCCCGAGACGTTGACACGGCGCACGTAGACGCGCCGGCCGGGCTCGGACGTGATCGTCAGCGCGACGGTGCCATTGGCGCGGTCGATCTCGGGACGCGCCTCGACCTTGGCGAACGCGAAGCCGAAGGTGCCGAAGCGGTCGGTCATCGCGCGCGTGGTCTGCGTCACGGTCTCGACCTTGTACGGCTCGCCCGGCTTGATCGCGACCAGCGTCTTGAAGTCGTCGTCCTTGCCGAGGTAGTCGCCCTCGAGCCTGATGCCACTGACGGTGTAGGGCTGGCCTTCCTTCACGTTGATCGTGACGGTGATGTCCTGCTTGTCGGGCGAGATCGCGACCTGCGTCGAGACGACCTCGAACTCGAGGTAGCCGCGGTTCAGGTAGTAGGCGCGCAGCGTTTCCAGATCGGCATCGAGCTTGGAGCGCGAATAGCGGTCGGCCTTGGTGTAGAAGTTGAGCCAGCCGCCGGCGTTCAGGTCGAACAGGCCGGTCAGCGTGCCTTCGGAGAACGCCTTGTTGCCGACGACGCGGATCTCGCTGATCTTCGCCGCCGAGTTCTCGGTGATCGTGAAGCTGAGGTTGACGCGGTTGCGCTCCTGCGGCGTGACGGTCGTGACCACCTCGGCGCCATACAGGCTGCGGGTCAGGTACTGGCGCTTCAGCTTCTGCTCGGCGCGGTCGGCGAGCGCCTTGTCGAAGGGCTGGCCCTCGCTGATGCCGAAGTCCT
>DATMIN010000569.1:0-3089 GCA_035554275.1 Burkholderiaceae bacterium | reverse complement strand
CAACCGGAGTCGTCGCCACTCCACGCTGGACTACAGCTCACCGGTTCAGTTCCTCGCGGACTGGATGAGCAAGCATGTCGATCAGCAATCCAAGGCGGCATGAGCGCGACCGGCTGGAAGGTGAAATTCGACGGGCACCTCTGTTCTGGCTCGCTCCCCTCGTTGGTGCCTTGCTCGGAGCAGCGGCCTACAGATTTATCGCCGGCGAGGAGCGCTGACGCCCATCCCTTCCATGCAACTGCTTGCCGAGCCGGCTCTCGCCAGGCGCAAACCTTCGGCGCGCGCTGGAAGACGCAGAATCACGCTGATCTCGGTTTTCGCTGCATCAAGGAGACTCCCATGAAGCGTGTGACTGGCATTGGTGGCATATTCTTCAAGTCGAAAGACCCAAAATCTCTTGGCGAGTGGTATCGCCAGCACCTCGGCCTCGACGTCGAAGACTGGGGTGGAGTGGCATTCCGGTGGGTCACCGCCGAGAACCCGACGGGCACTGGCACAACAATCTGGAATCCGTTCAACGAAGACACGACCCACTTTGCCCCAAGCAAGGCGAGCTTCATGGTCAACTTCCGAGTTCAAGACCTTCACGCTCTCCTCGCAGCGCTGCGAACGGAAGGCTGCGTTGTCGATGACAAGGTCGACGAATCCGAGTATGGGAAGTTCGGCTGGGTCCAAGACCCGGAGGGCAATCGCATCGAGCTCTGGCAGCCACCACAGGGTCAATGAAGCCATGGCCGCCACGCTCCAGCCCGGTCGATGATGAGGGACGGGACGGCCATGCCGATGTATGCGATCAAGGCCGAGGTCCGCGACCCGCACGCGCGCGCGTGGACCTTCGTGGCGCAGAAGACGATGTACGCCGGCAAGCACATCGGCGCGGGCGACATGATCTTCGTCTTCGCGAGCGAGAACGAGGGCGGGGCGGGCCTCGTCGCCAAGGGCACCGTCTCGTCGGCCGAAGCCATCTCGCGAAAGCGGGGTGTCGAGCGCCAGACACCGCGCGTCAGCATCACGGTGGCACGCACCGGCGAGGCCAGGCGCCCGCTGGGCCGCAACGAACTCAAGCGCTTCAGCGAGTGGAACGACGGCCGCCCCGAGACCGAACTCAATTTCAAGTTCTACCGCCAGGCCACGGACAAGATCGTTGGCCTCTCGGAAGAAGCCGCCGCGTTCCTGCGTGGCTTCTTCTAGCGTTTCCATTCGGCGCACGAACGCATCGAGGACCCCGCCATGAGCATGAAGAAGACCGATCTCGAGAAGCAGCTGGCCAAGAAGCTCGACGGCCGACTGAAGACGGGCGCCGTGCCGCAGCGCTTCGGCAAGAGCGCGGGCTCGGTGAACGTGGGCACAGCGCGAGAAAAGCCGCGACCGGCGGTTGCCAAGCTGATCGCGGTCTCCTGCCGACTGCCGGCCGACCTGGTCAATCGCCTGCGCGAGCGCGCGATCGAGACGGAAGGCGGCATGAGCGCCCTCGTCGCGCAGGCGGTGGAGCAGTGGCTGGCCTCCGCGGGTCAGCGAGCGCCGCGATGACGACCCTCCCTGGAGCCTCAGATGCGCATCAGAGCGCCTGTAGGGCGATGAACGCCGGCTCGTTCGAGGGCTCGTGCCCGCTGTGCGGCGAGGCGAACGCGTGCGCGATGGCGGCCGAGCCGAGGGCCGAGTCGGCGTGCTGGTGCACGGCCCTCAAGTTCCCGGCGGAACTGCTCGCGTCCGTCCCGCCCGGCGCGCGGGGCACCGTCTGCATCTGTCGGCGCTGCGTCGCCGCCGCGACCGGATCGACCGTGGCCGTCGCGTCGAAGCCTTGACGAGGCGTCGAGCGCCTCAGCTCGCCAGCTCGAACGTTCCGCGCACCGGCACCCAGGTCTTCTCATTCGACGCCACGCCGACGGTCGTGCCGTCGTCGAAGTTCAGCGCGACGCTGAGCGTGTAGCCCGACGTCGAAAGGTACGAGACCAGGCAGGCCTGGCTGCCGATGTCGGCCGCCAGGTATTTCGGGCGTTCGGGCTTGCCGGCGGCGCCGGCCTTCTGTTCCTTCTGCTCATCACCGCCTTCGGCGTGCCACTCGACGGTGCCGTCGGCGAAGAAGTGGTGGGCGTGTGTCGTGCCTTTCGTCGGCCCGTCGGTCCACGAGAGTCGAACCGTCTTGCCCGCGACCTTGGCGGAGATGTCGTTGCTGCTCATGGAATTCCCCTTGCACATTGGTCGAACACCAGCCACTCTTGCGCAACGCGTTGCGCGCCGGGATCGGAGACTCCGGGATTCAGGCGTAGTCCGTGTCCTATGCCGCTCGCCAAAGATTTCGTCACGCGTTGAAGGGCAGCCCATGATCCTGAAGGCCCGATCCGGGAACCAACACCGCGTCGCCCTCGCGATCGCCGCGGCGTTTGTTGCGGCGCACAGCGCGGCGCTGGCCGCCGGCGAGATTCCGACACCGTTCGACGGGCGCTGGAACGTCACGCTCACATGCCCGCCGCATGACGACGACGAAGACGCGAAGGGCTACGTTCATCGCTTCCCGGCCGAGGTCAAGGCAGGGGAGATCCGTGGCACGCACGCGACCGATGGGCAGCCCGGCTGGCATCTGCTCACCGGAACGATCCGGCCGGACGGCAGCGCAAACCTCACGCTCGAGGGCATCGTGAACAATCCGGACTACGCGGTGAACCACGCGTTCCGCGGCAAGCCGTATACGTATCGCGTCCGAGCCCGGTTCGAGCCGTCCACCGGCAGCGGGCGCCGCGTCGGCAAACGCAAATGCGACTTCGACTTCAAACGTCAGTAAACCAGCATGACGGAGTTCCAATGCCGATCAGCATGCCCGTCTACACCCTGATCCACGTCGTGCTGAGCCTGGTCGGAATCTTCGCGGGGCTCGTGGTCGTGGGCGGCTTCCCGTTCGTCGCGCTGCTGCCGTCGCACCTGTACCTGAACGTCTTCGTGCTGCTCGCGCAGTTACTGCAGAAGACGCCCGCGCTGGCGCTGCTCGCGCCGAACCCGCAGGCGCCGGCGTTCGCGGCGACGCAGGGGCTCGTGCTGGTGTTCTTCGTCGGGCTCGGCTGGGCCGCGGTTAGGGGGTTCGGGCGCGCGCA
>DATMIN010000568.1:0-6195 GCA_035554275.1 Burkholderiaceae bacterium | reverse complement strand
CACCCTGCAGGCGCTGGCGCTGTTCGAGGAGCGCAATGACCTACGCCAAGCCGCCGACTGCTTCAATGCCTTGTCCGACATCACCGAAGCCAAGGGCGAGTACAAGGCCGCCCTCGGCTGGTTGCGCCGTGCTTCCGACGCGTTCACGCGCTTCGCTTCGGCGTCTGCCAGAGCGCACGCTGCCGCGATGGAAGTCCGAGAGGGTGCCGAGCGAGCCCGTGCACTTGCCGCATCGCATTTGGCCCGAGCCGAACGGCTGGAGCGAAGCAACGAGGAGTTAGCTCGAGAGGCAGAGCGGCTCGCACGCACGTCGCTCGAGGACGCGCTGACCGGCATCGCCAATCGCAGGGCCCTGGACCAGCGGCTCTCCGCGCTGTTCTCGGACCGACGTGGACGCGCCCGATGCAGCCTGGCGCTGCTGGACATCGACCGCTTCAAGTGGGTCAACGATACTTTCCTTCACACGACCGGCGACAAAGTGCTCGTCCGCCTCGGTGCCATCCTGAGAGAGTGCTCACGAGAGAAGGACGTCGTCGCGCGCTTCGGCGGTGAGGAGTTCGCGGTCGTATTCGTCGACATCGACCCGGCCGAGGTGGACGGCGCGTGCGAGCGAATGCGCCAGGCTGTCGAGGGCACCCCGTGGGCCGAGCTCCATACCGACCTTGCGGTGACGGTAAGCATCGGCTACGGGCATTTCGATGAGGGCGGCGAAAGTGTGGAGGAACTCGTGAAGGTGGCTGACGCCAGGTTGTTTCAGGCTAAGCGCGCGGGGCGCAACCGGGTAGCGGGTCCACAACAGACAGGTAGTCGCTCGACATGACCGCCTCCGCCATAGATGGACTTATCCACCTTGCGTCAGATAGCTTGCAAACGAGGCGGCTGCTTAGCGCGTCGGCTTTGCGAGGCGGCAGCTAAGCGCCCCAAGTTGCTGCCTTGGCACCACGGATGTTCCAGCACCAGAGAAACCAGCCCTTTCGCTTCACAGCCGAGGCGGCCTGACGGCGCGCAACCATGCCGCCATCGCATCGAGCATCGCCGCCATCGTCTTCGCATCGGTGCTGCCGCTCTTGGCGCGCACGTGGAACGCGTGGTCGGCATCGTCGAACAGCGCCAGCGTCGCACGCTCGCCGAGGCGCGTGACCACCGGCTGCAGCAGATCGAGCGCGGCGAGTTCGTCGCGCGTGCCCTGCAGGAACAGCATCGGGCAGTCGACGTCGGCCAGGTGCTTCGCGCGCTCGTCCGACGGCTTGCCGGCCGGATGCAGCGGGAAGCCGACGAAGACGAGCCCGCGCACGCCGGGCAGTGCCTGCAGCGCCTGCGCCTGCGACGTCATCCGCCCACCGAACGATTTGCCGCCGGCGAACAGCGGCAGGCCCGGCCAGCGCCGCGCCGCCTCGGCGACCGCGGCGCGCACCGCGGCGTGCGCGACCTTCGGTGCGTCGGGCCGCTTCGAGCCCTGCTCCATGTACGGGAACTGGTAGCGCAGCGTCGCGATGCCACGCGCGGCCAGGCCGTCGGCGAACGCGGCCATGAACGAATGCGCCATGCCGGCCCCGGCGCCGTGGGCGAACACGTAGCCGGCCCAGGCCTCGGGCGGCGTGCACAGCAGGGCCGAGACCGACGAAGCGGCGTCGATGTCGATGCGCAAGGGCTGCGTCGAAACGTTGTCCATGGGTCGCGAGGCGTGAGGGCGTGGCGTCGCCGCGAGCATGCCAGCGTCGCGCGAACCCCACAAATTCCGCGTCTGCGGCGGGGTTCTGCAGGCCGCGGTGCTCGCCGGCATGACGCCTTGCAGCGTGCGGGGCTACCATGATCGCCCGCTCATTGCGTGCATGCGAGAGGTTGGCCATGGCAGCTCGTTCGATCGCTTCCCTGACCCTGAGCTTCGGCCTGGTGTCGATCCCGGTGAAGCTGTATTCCGCGACCGAGACCTCGAGCGCGGTCAAGTTCAACCTGCTCGCGCACGACGGCTCGCGCCTGAAGCAGCAGTACGTTTCCGAGAAAGACCAGACCGTCGTGCCGCGCGCCGAGATGGTCAAGGGCTACGAGTTCGAGAAAGACCGCTTCGTGCTCTTCTCGCCCGACGAACTGAAGGCGCTCGAGGAAGCCAGCAGCCCGGCGATCGAGATCATGGCGTTCATCCCCGAGAAATCGGTCGACCCACTGTTCTACGACAAGGCCTACCTGATCGCGCCCGACAAGCGCGGCGGCAAGCCCTACGCGCTGCTCGCCGAGGCGATGCGCAAGAGCGGCCGCTGCGCGCTCGCCAAGTGGGCCTGGAAGGCGAAGCAATACGTGGTGCAGGTGCGGCCGGTCGAAGGCGGCCTGGTGCTGCAGCAGCTTCTGTACGCCGACGAGGTGCGCTCGCTGAACGATCTGAACATCGAGCCCGTGTCGGTCTCGCCCGGCGAGCTGCAGCTCGCGTTGCAGCTGATCGACCAGATCTCGCAAGACGCCTACGACCCGACCCAGTTCGTTGACGAAGAGAAGCAGCGCATCCTCGCCGCGATCGACAAGAAGATCAGCGGCCAGGAAGTCGTGGCCTCCGCGCACGACGAGGCGCCGAGCAGCGCGCAGGTCATCGACCTGATGGAAGCACTGCGCGCGAGCCTGGGCAAGAAGGCCGCGGCGGCCAAGCCGGTGGTCGTCGAGCCCGCGAAGGTGGCCGCGGCGGCCGAACCGAAGGAGCGCAAGGGCGCGAAGCGCGCCGCCGCCCCCGCGAAGGCCGACGAGAGCGCTGCGGCGCCGGCCCCGGCGCGCGCCCGCGCCCGGAAGTGACACGCGCGCGTGACGCCGATCGCGACGACGCCTCGACGTTCACGCTGCGGCGCGTCCAGGCGATGCTGGGCCTGTCGCGCGGCATCGTCGCCGGGCTGATCGCCGAAGGCTTCGTCGCCCCGACGCGCGGCGCGCGCAACGAGTGGCGCTTCACGTTTCAAGACCTGATGCTGCTGCGCACCGCGCACGCGCTGCGCGCCTCGAAGATCCCGCCGCGCCGCATCCTGCGCTCGCTGGCGAAGCTGAAGGCCACGTTGCCGAGCGAGCTGCCGCTGACCGGCCTGCGCATCACCGCGATCGGCGCCGACGTCGCGGTGCGCGACCGCGACGGCCGCTGGCAGACCGACAGCGGCCAGCTGCTGATGGACTTCGACGTCGCGCCGGTCGCGGGCAGCGTCGCGTTCCTCGACCGTGACGCGGCGCCGGCGGCGCTCGACGCGGCGGCCTGGTTCGAGCGCGGCCTGGCGCTCGAAGCGAGCGACGCAACCGCGGCCGAAGCGGCCTACCGCCAAGCGCTCGCGCTCGCGCCCGCCCTCGTCGAGGCGTACCTGAACCTCGGCGCGATGTGGAGCGAGGCTGGCCGCTTCGAGGAACTCGCCGCGCTGTCCGACGAAGCCGTCGCGCAATGCCCGGGCTCGGCGCTGATCCACTTCAACCGCGGCGTCGCGCTCGACCACCTCGAGCGCGCGGCCGAGGCCATCGCGAGCTATGAGGCGAGCCTCGCGCTCGACCCGGGCCTGGCCGACGCGCACTACAACCTCGGCCGGCTGCGCGAACAGCTCGGCGACGCGCGCGGCGCGCTGCGCCACTTCGCCGCCTACCGGCGCCTGCACCGCTAGCGGCGCGCGCGATGGCCCAGAAGAACGCCCTGCCCGATCCGCTGGCGCGCTACTGGTCGAAGCGCGATTTCGCGATCACGAGCGAGCCGCGCGGCGGCGCCGAGGCGCCGGGCAGCGCGCTGTCGTTCGTGATCCAGAAGCACCACGCGAGCCGGCTGCACTACGACTTCCGGCTCGAGCTCGACGGCGTGATGCTGTCGTGGGCGGTGCCGAAGGGGCCGAGCTTCGACCCGACCGACAAGCGCATGGCGATCCATGTCGAAGACCACCCGCTGTCGTACAACAGCTTCGAGGGCACGATCCCGCCGAAGCAGTACGGCGCGGGCACCGTGATCGTCTGGGACAACGGCACCTGGGAGCCGGCGGTCGACCCGCACCAGGGCCTGAAGGACGGCAAGCTCGTGTTCGCGCTGCACGGCCACAAGATGGCCGGG
This sequence comes from Burkholderiaceae bacterium, assembly GCA_035554275.1. Taxonomy (GTDB): domain Bacteria; phylum Pseudomonadota; class Gammaproteobacteria; order Burkholderiales; family Burkholderiaceae_C; genus LMDS01. The sequence continues at coordinate 2,144 of DATMIN010000568.1, read as the reverse complement.
CTGTGGGAGCTGGTGCGCATCGCCAAGCCCGGCGATCGGCAGGAGGCGTGGCTGCTGTTCAAGAAGCGCGACCGCTTCGCCAAGCCGCGCGCCGAGTACGACGTCGTCAGCGCGCTGCCCGACAGCGTGATCGCGAAGCCGCTGAAGGCCGCGCCCGTCGCCGCGAGCGGCGCGGGCCCGGCCGGCGCCGTGAAGGCGCCGATGCCAGCCAAGCTCACGCCGCAGCTCGCGACGCTGGCCAGCGCCGCGCCGACCTCGGGCGCGTGGGCCTACGAGATCAAGCTCGATGGCTACCGGCTGATGACGAAGATCGAGAACGGCAAGCCGCACCTGATCACGCGCGGCGGGCACGACTGGTCGAACAAGATGCCCGGCCTCGTCGATGCGCTCGCGGGCCTGGGACTGCGCAACAGCTGGCTTGACGGCGAGATCGTGGTCATGGGGCCGACCGGCACGCCGGACTTCAACGCGTTGCAGAATGCCTTCGACCGCTCGCGCACCGAGGCCATCGAATACTTTCTGTTCGACGTGCCCTACTTCGAAGGCCACGATCTGCGCGCGGTGCCGCTGGTCTCGCGGCGCCAGTTGCTGAAGCAGTTTCTCGATGAACACCCGCACGCTCGCCTGCGCTTCAGCGCCGACTTCGATGCCGACGCCGCCTCGATCCTCGAATCGGCGCGCCGCATGGGGCTCGAGGGCGTGATCGCGAAGCGCAAGGACGCACCCTATGAATCGCGCCGCACCGAGACCTGGCTCAAATTGAAGAACAAGCTGCGCCAGGAGTTCGTGATCGCCGGCTACACCGACCGCTCGAGCGGCGAGGCCGAGATCGGCAGCCTGCTGCTCGCGGTGCACGACGACGCGGGCGCGCTCGTCTACGTCGGCAACGTCGGCACCGGCTGGGACGCGAAGACCGCCGCGGCGCTGAAGACGCGCCTGAAGAAGAGCGAGGTCGCCGCCTCGCCGTTCGGCGCGAAGCCGCTGCACAAGCACCGCTGGGGCGTGCGCGACCCGGCGGCGCAGCACTTCGTCGCGCCCAAGCTGGTGGCCGAGATCGAGTTCTCCGACTGGACGCCCGACAGCCAGGTGCGGCACGCGAAGTTCCTCGGCCTGCGCATCGACAAGGACGCGAAGAGCGTGAAGCGCGAGAACGCGGTGATGCCGGCCGGGCCGGCGCTCGTGACTGCCGGCAGCAGCGTCGTCGGCGGCATCAAGGTCTCGCACGCCGAGCGCGTGATCGACGCGAGCACCGGCATCACCAAGCTCGAGCTGGTGCGCTACTACGAGTCGGTCGCCGAATGGATGCTGCCGCACCTGAAGGGCCGGCCGTGCTCGCTGGTGCGCGGGCCGAACGGTGTGGGTGGCGAGCTGTTCTTCCAGAAGCACGTCGAGCCGCTGCAGATCGCCGACGTGAAGGAACTCGACGCCGATCTCTGGCCCGGCCACGCGCCGCTGCTCGAGGTGCCGACGAAGAAGGCGCTGATCGCGTCGGCGCAGATGAACGTGATCGAGTTCCACACCTGGAACTCGACGACGCGCAAGATCGACCGCCCCGACCGCGTGATCTTCGACCTCGACCCCGGCGAAGGCGAGCGCTGGGAGCGCGTGCAGGAAGGCGCGACGCTGGTGCACGGCCTGCTGCAGGAACTCGGGCTCGAGAGCTGGCTGAAGACCAGCGGCGGCAAGGGCCTGCACGTGGTGGTGCCGCTGACGCCGCGCGACGACTACGACACCGTCAAGGCCTTCGCGCAGGCCGCCGTACAGCACCTCGCGCGCGTGATTCCGCAGCGCTTCGTCGCGAAGAGTGGTGCCGGCAATCGCGTCGGCAAGATCTTCGTCGACTACCTGCGCAACAACCACGGCGCGACGACGGCCGCCGCGTTCTCGGCGCGCTCGCGGCCCGGCTTGGGTGTCTCGATGCCGATCGCATGGGACGCGCTGGCCACGTTGAAGCGCAGCGATCAGTGGACAGTGCGCACCGCGCGCGAACACCTGTCGTTCCAGTCGGCCGACCCGTGGGCCGACTACTGGGCCTGTAAGCAGACCCTCGCCGCGGGCCTCAAGGCGCTCGGTGTTTCAGCAGCGCCGCAGCAAAGCCGGGCGCGGTCGGCTCGTGCATGAAGTACACGTGCACGTCCTGCCAC
>DATMIN010000567.1:0-6464 GCA_035554275.1 Burkholderiaceae bacterium | reverse complement strand
GCAACACAATCGCGAGCCATGCCACGACTCATCGCCATCGCCGCCGTGCTGGCGGCGTGCCTTGCGACGATGCACGCCGTCGCCGCGAGCCCGCCGCTCGGCCCGAGTGCCGCACGCGCACGGCCGGCCATTGCGACGCTTGCGATTCCGGGCGATCCACGCCTGGTCGCCATCGCGCGCGACATCTTGCAGGTGCAGACCGAGCAGACGCCCGATTTCGCGTCGCAGTCGGGCCTGATCGACGACGCGATTCGCGTTCCATCGTTCACGCCGGAACACGTCGCCGCGATGACGAGCCGCGTCCACGCCGACATGTCGCGGCTGCGGGCGCTGCCATGGCGCCGATGGAGCGTCGACAGACAGATCGACGTTCGCTGGCTCTACGCCAACGCCGCGCGCATCGATCGCGAATTGAACGTCGAGCGGCTCTACCTGCATCGGCCCGGCGCGTGGCTCGAGACGCTCGCCAACAACTACATCGCGATCCTCACCTACGCGCCTTCGCGCACCGATGCGCTCGACGCGATCACGGCGCGCGTGCCAGCGCTCGTGACCGAGATGGCCGCGATGTGCAAGCCGACGAAGGCCGATGCGCAAACCTCGCTCGGCCTGCTCGACGGCATCGTCTCGATGCTGAAGGCCAACAACATCGCCGGCGCCGAAGCGGCGATTGCAGCGCTCACGTCCTATCGCCCTGGGCTCGAGGCAGTGCGCGATGCCGCGGATGCTGAGCCTTACGCCGTCGTCGGCGCAGAGAACTACGCTTGGCGCCTTCGACACGCGAGCCTGCTGCCGTGGGAGCCGGCGGCGCTGCTCGCGCTGGCACAACGCCGGATCACCGAGGTGAACGCAGAACTCGCGACCCTGACGCCGCAGTTGCCCGCCGTCGCGCCGCTCCCGCCGGAGCTCGAGAACGCAGCCGTTGACCTCGATCAGGCGAGGCTGCTCGCGCTCTACGACCAGATCCAGATCAAGAACCGCGCGGCCATCGAGCGCGCGGGTTTCGTCACGATCCCCTCAGGCGTCGGCCCGGTGCGTGCGCGCGTGACGCCGGACGCGATGGTGCCGCTCACCGGCGACGGCGGCAGCATGAACGCGCCACCGCCGTTCATCGACGACAACACGGGCTGGTGGAACGTGGAGCACTTCAACCCGCAGAAGACGCGCGCCGAACGCGAGGCAATCGTGCGTCAGGCGGCGCTCCCCGACCTGAACAGCATGGGGCCCTATGCCGTGCACGAAGGTGTGCCGGGACATCACCTGCAGCTCAGCATCGCGCGGCTCAACCCCAACCCGTTGCGCAGTCTCTTCCAGGACGCCGTGCAGAACGAAGGCTGGGCACTCTATGCCGAGCAGTTGATGTGGGAACAGGGCGGCCTCGGTGATTCGTTGCAGGCGCACGTGAACACCTTGCGCAGCTGGCGCTTCAGGATGCGCCGCGTGGTCTATGACGTGAACATCGAGACTGCCGTGTGGACGCTGCAGCAGGCGGCCGATTGGAAATCGCAGTCGGAGCCGGGCCAGGGCGTGATCGACCCCGACCTGAAGCGCGCGGTCAACTGGCCGGCGCAGCTCATCTGCTACTTCGCCGGCAAGGAGCAGATCCTGCAGCTGAAGGCCGACTATCGGAAGAAGATGGGCCGCCGATACTCCGAGCGTCGCTTTCACGACGAGCTGCTGGCGCTCGGCTCCGTGCCCTACGTGTTCGCGAGGGCGAAGATGTTGGGCGAGGCGCTGCCGGGGTTCTGAAATGGCTGAGCCTCGGCCGCGCGAGCGGCCAAGGCGTGCGGCACGCTCAGCCGGCCGCGGCCTTCTTCAGCGCGGCAATGTCGAACTTGACCATCTTCATCATCGCGTCCGACGCGCGCTTGCTGCGCGCCTTGTCGGGGTCGGCCATCAGCTCGAACATCAGCGTCGGCACGATCTGCCACGAGAAGCCGAAGCGGTCCTTCAGCCAGCCGCACGCCTCGGGCGCGCCGCCTTCGAGCAGCGCGTTCCAGTAGCGGTCGATCTCGGCCTGGGTCTCGCAGTTGACGACGAACGAGGCGGCGTGGTTGAACGGCTCGTTGCCGGCGGCGCTCATCGCGCAGAACTTCTGCCCGAACAGCACGAAGTCGACGACCTTCACCGAGCCGGGCGGGCCGCTCGGCGAATCGCTCTGCATCGCGGTGACGCGCTCGACGCGCGAATCGGGGAACACCGAGGCGTAGAAACGCGCGGCCTCCTCGGCCTGGTTCGAGTACCAGAGGAACGGGGTGATCTTCTGCATGGCAAGGTCTCCTTGGGTCTGGGCGAGCGGCGGTTGGCGCGCCCTTGAACAACGACGACGATCGGCCCGCCCGCCGATCGACACCCAAGCGCCGGCTATCGGAAGCGCAGGGTGTAACGAAGCTGCACGAAGTTCTCGCCCGGGTTGGGCTCGGAGATGCCGGCGTTGGAGAAGTGCTCGAACCGCAGCGCGACCTCGTGCTCGCGATGGGGGCCGAAGTCGAGACCGACGCCGAGGTGGTCGCCGAAGTTGAAGCGGGTCGAGAACTCACGGCTCGGCGTCCGGTACAGACGGCTGGTCAGGGTGGCGCCGATGCCGGCCTCGATGAACCACGGCGATTCGCCGTGCGCCAGCCGGTAGCGCAGCACCGGCGTGAGCCCGATCTCGAGCAGGTCGGTGCGCCCGCCGCCGTCGGCGCGCGGATATGACCAAGCCGACGCCGAAGCCTCGACGTAGACCCCGAGCCGGCCGGGGCCGAATGACCAGGACTCGCCGGCATCCCAGGCGGCGCCGACGGTGAGCTGGGTCGTGTGGCTCGCGGCGCCGGCCTGGATGAACGCGGCGGACGGTTGCCACGGCGGCGTCGGCGTCTGCGCGCTCGCGCCGGTCGCGCCGAACACGATCAGCGCGCCGAGGGCCAGCGCCGGCCGATGACCAAACCAGGGTGAAGCGGTTCTCGCGGCGGGCGTGCGCGGGTGGCGGACGGGGCCCATCGATACATCCTTTGCTGGAGCGACAAGACCGCGACTCTAGCCGGACGCGCCATCGCGCGCAGGAGGCGGGCGGCCGCGCCACGTCGCCGCTACATCGCCTTGAACAGATGCACGTAGGCACGGCTCACCGGCAGCTCGGCGTCGCAGCCGCGCAGCCGCACGAACAGGCGGCTCAGCTCGTCGCGCCGGGTGCCGGCGACGAAGCGCAGGTTGACGATCGTCGAGCGGTGCACCTGCCAGAACTGCTGCGGGTCGAGCTGAAGCGCGAGCTCGGCGACCGGCGTGCGGATCAGGTGCTCGCCGGCCGCGGTCTGCACGCAGGTGTACTTGTCGTCGGCGCGAAAGAACAGCACGTCGGCGACGTCGATCTGGTGCGTCAGCTCGCCCTGGCTGGCGCGCACGTAGCGCAGCGGCGCCGGCGCTGGGGCGCCGACCGGCAGCAGGCGCTGCAGCACGCCGGCCAGGCGGGCATCGCCGGCGTCGTCGCCGTCGTTGGCGCGCTCGCCGAGCGAGCGCTGCACGCGCGCGATCGTCTTCGCCAGGCGCTGCGGGTTGACCGGCTTGAGCACGTAGTCGATTGCGGCCTGCTCGAACGCCTGCAGCGCGAACTCGTCGTAGGCGGTCACGAACACCACGCGCGTCGCGCCCTCGATGCCCTGCGCCACCTCGAGGCCGCTCAGCCCCGGCATCTTGATGTCGAGGAAGGCGAGGTCGGGCCGGTGCGCGGCGATCGCCTCGGCCGCCTCGAGGCCATGGCGCGCGACATGCACGATCTGCAGCTCGGGCCACAGCGCGGCGAGCTGGGTGCGCAGGTAGGCGGCGAGGTGCGGTTCGTCGTCGGCGATCAGGGCGGTGGTCATCACGGGGTCTCGGTGAAGGGCAGCGTGAGCACCGCCTGCACGCCGTGCGGCACGGCCGGCTCCACGCGCAGCGCCGCGCCCGCATCGGCGATCTGCTGCAGCCGCTCGCGGATGTTGGCCAGCGCACTGCCGTGGCCACGCGCGGCCACACGCGGTGCCGCGTCGAGGCCGACGCCGTCGTCGACCACGCGCAGCTCGATCAGGTGGCCGAGCCGCCGCGCGCTGATCGTGATCTGCCCGCCGGCGATCGCCGGCTCCAGCCCGTGCACGACCGCGTTCTCGACCAGCGGCTGCAGGCTCAGCGCCGGCACGCGTGCGGCGCGCAGCTCGGCCGGCACGTCGATGCGAAAGCGCAGCCGGTCGTCCATGCGCACCTGGGCCACGCGCAGGTAGGCCTCGACCAGATCGAGCTCGGCGCCGAGCGCGTGTTCGGGCGCGCGCAGGCTGATCAGCGAGGCGCGCAGGTAGTCGGTGAACGACTCGAGCATCGCCTTCGCGCGCGGCGTGTCTGCGTCCATCAGGCCGACCACGTTGGCCAGCGTGTTGAACAGGAAGTGCGGCTCCATCTGCGCCTGCAGCAGCTGCAGCTGCGCCTGCGCGGCGCGCCGCTCGGCGCGCCACTGGCGCGCGCGGATCGCGAAATAGCCATAGAACAGCGCCGTCACCAGCAGCATGAACGCGACCGCGCCGAGCGGCGTCGTGCGCAGCTGCGGGCCGGCCTCGGCCCCCGGGATCGCCTCGACGACGGCCGAGATCAGCGGCACCGCCAGCGCCAGCCCGAGCAGCGGCGTGCCCCAGTAGTACAGCCGCATCTGCAGCGGCGTGAGCGTGCGCCGGCCGAGCAGGCGGCGCGCCAGCCCGTACAGGCCAGCGATCGTGAAGCCGATGCCGACCGCGAACGCCAAACACACCGCCAGGGTCCGGGCCCAGCCTGCCGCGCTGCGCCAACCGGGATGCCCGGCGGTCAGCGCGAACGTCAGCAGCGTGAAGCCGAGCGCGCTGACGAGCGCGAACGCGAGCGTGCGCAGCGGCCGGAAGCGCCGCAGCGCCAAGGGCTCGGCGTTCGACGGCGTGGCCGCGGGCCTCGGGGAACTCATGCCGGCAGTCTAGACACGCGCCTGCCCGCGTCGACGGGCAGGCGACGGATCGACACCGCGGGCGACGGGCGACGCCGCCGCCCGACGGCGGGGTGGCGGTGGCGATCCCTACAATCGCCGCTTTCCCGGCTTGCGACCCCCGAGCATGAACGTCACCTCCTCCGCCTTCAAGGCCTACGACATCCGCGGCGTCGTCGGCGTCGCGATCGACGAGGCCTTTGCCGAGCACCTCGGCCGCGCCTTCGGCAGCGAGGCCCTCAAGGCCGGCGAGCGCGCGGTGGCGGTCGGGCGCGACGGGCGCCTCTCGGGCCCCGGGCTCGTGAAGGCGCTGATCCGCGGGTTGGTCTCGACCGGCCTGGACGTCGTCGACCTCGGCCCGGTGACCACGCCGATGCTCTACTACGTGGCCGCCACGCGCGCCGAGCACGGCTGCAACAGCGGCGTGATGATCACCGGCAGCCACAACCCGAAGAACTACAACGGCTTCAAGATGGTGCTGGCCGGCCAGGCGATCTATGGCGACGCGATCCAGGCGCTGCGCCGGCGCATGGAGCAAGAAGACTACGTCAAGGGCACCGGCCGCTCGGCCGCGATGAACATCGGCGCCGAATACCGCGCCCGCATCACCGGCGACTGCCAGCTCGCGCGCCGGATGAAGATCGTGGTCGATTCCGGCAACGGCATTCCCGGCGCCTCGGCCCCGGCGATCCTGCGCGCGCTCGGCTGCGACGTGACCGAGCTGTATTCCGAGGTCGACGGCGACTTCCCGAACCACCACCCCGACCCGAGCAAGCCCGAGAACCTGGCCGACCTGATCCGCACCGTGCGCGAGACCGGCGCCGAGCTCGGCCTCGCGTTCGACGGCGACGGCGACCGGCTCGGCGTCGTCACGAAAGACGGCAACATCATCTACCCCGACCGCCAGCTGATGCTGTTCGCGCGCGACGTGCTGAAGCGCCGGCCGGGCGGCACGATCATCTTCGACGTCAAGTGCACGCAGCGGCTCGCGCCGCTGGTGCGCGCCGCGGGCGGCTCGCCGCTGATGTGGAAGACCGGCCACTCGCTGATCAAGGCCAAGCTGCGCGAGCTCGGCGCGCCGCTCGCCGGCGAGATGAGCGGCCACATCTTCTTCTCGGAGCGCTGGTACGGCTTCGACGACGCCACCTACACCGCGGCGCGGATGCTCGAGATCCTGTCGCGCAGCGCCAACCCGAGCCGCGTGCTGAACGCGCTGCCCACCAGCTTCAGCACACCCGAGCTGAACGTGCCGTGCGCCGAGGGCGAGCCGAAGCGCGTCGTCGACGACCTGCTGCGGCTGGCCGACTTCCCCGGTGCGAGCGAGATCGTCACGATCGACGGGCTGCGTGTCGAATACGACGACGGCTTCGGGCTGATCCGCGCCTCCAACACCACGCCGGTGCTGGTGCTGCGCTTCGAGGGCCACAGCGAGGGCGCGCTGAAGCGCATCGAGACCGTGATGATGGCGGCGCTGCGCGCGGTCAAGCCCGACGCGCACGTCGAGACC
>DATMIN010000566.1:0-2636 GCA_035554275.1 Burkholderiaceae bacterium | reverse complement strand
CACCCGATACGTCGAGGCCGGCGAGCGGCCCCTTGACGCCGCGCTCAAGGGCTCCGAGCAGATTGGCTTCACCATCGTCTCGCTCACCGTCTCGCTGATTGCCGTCCTCATCCCGCTGCTCTTCATGGGCGACGTCGTCGGCCGCCTGTTCCGCGAGTTTGCGGTCACGCTCGCGATCACGATCCTGATCTCGGCGGTGGTGTCGCTCACATTGGTGCCGATGATGTCGGCACGCTGGCTGAAGCCGAAGCACGGCGCCGACCAGACGAAGCCGAGTGCCATCGCGGCGCGAGCGCAGGCGTTCTTCGCCGACGTGATGCACCGCTACGACCGCTCGCTCGTCTGGGTGATCGACCACCAGGCGATCACGCTCGTGGTCGCGCTCGCGACCTTCGTGATCACGGTCGTGCTCTACCTGCTGATCCCGAAGGGCCTGTTCCCGACCCAGGACACCGGCCAGCTGCAGGGCCGCATCCAGGCCGCACAAGACGTGTCGTACGACCGCATGGCGCAGCTGCAGCAGGATGCGGCGCGCGCGCTGCTGGTCGACCCGGATGTCGAGAGCCTGAGCTCGTTCGTCGGCGTCGACGCGGCCAACAACACCAGCCTGAATGCCGGCAGCCTGCTGATCAACCTGAAGAAGGGCCACGCCGACCAGCAGGCCATCATCGAGCGGCTGCGCGAGCGCGTGCGCCAGGTGGCCGGCGCGACGCTGTACCTGCAGCCGACGCAGGACCTGACGATCGACGCCGAGACCGGGCCGACGCAGTACCGCGTCTCGCTCGAGGGTGTCGACAGCGCGACGATCACGCTGTGGATGGGCAAGCTGGTCGAGCGGCTGCGCGAGGTGCCGCAGGTGCGCAACGTCAGCAGCGACGCCGGCGCGCAGGGCCTGGCCGCGTATATCGACGTCAACCGCGACACCGCGGCGCGGCTGGGCGTCACCGCGAGCTCGGTCGACGATGCCTTGTACAGCGCGTTCGGCCAGCGCATCGTCTCGACGATCTTCACCGAGACCAACCAGTACCGCGTGATCCTCGAGGCCCAGCCGGGGCTGATCGTCAACGCGCCCGATCTCGGCAAGCTGAACCTGATCACCGGCGCGGGGACCCCAACGCCGCTGGCCGCGTTCGCAACGATCAGCGAGCGCCAGGCGCCGCTGCAGATCACGCACGTCGCGCAGTACCCGGCGAGCACGCTGAACTTCGACACCGCGAGCGGCGTCGCGCTCGGCAGCGCGGTCGACGCGATCCGTCAGGCCGCGAAGGACATCGGCCTGCCGCAGAACGTGACCATGACCTTCCTCGGCGCCTCGGGGGCGTACGAGCGCTCGCTCTCGAACCAGCTCTGGCTGATCCTGGCCGCGGTGATCTGCGTCTACATCGTGCTCGGCGTGCTGTACGAAAGCTATGTGCACCCGCTGACGATTCTGTCGACGCTGCCGTCGGCCGGCGTCGGCGCGCTGCTGGCGCTGATGATCACCGGCCACGATCTCGGCGTGATCGGGATCATCGGCATCATCCTGTTGATCGGCATCGTCAAGAAGAACGCGATCATGATGATCGACTTCGCGATCGATGCCGAGCGCACCGAAGGCAAGAGCGCGCGCGAGGCGATCCACCAGGCCGCGCTGCTGCGCCTCAGGCCGATCCTGATGACGACGTTCGCCGCGCTCGGTGCGGCCGTGCCGCTGATGTTGAGCTGGGGCGATGGCGCCGAGTTGCGCCGCCCGCTCGGCCTGGCGATCTTCGGCGGGCTGCTCGTCAGCCAGCTGCTGACGCTGTTCACGACGCCGGTGATCTACCTCGCGTTCGACCGGCTCGGCGGCGGGCGCACGCGGCGCGCGGCGGCGGATGACGATGCCGTGGCGGAGTCGCACGCATGAACGCGCCGTCGTCGTCGGTGCGTCGCGGCGGGCGGTGCCCGGCGTGGGCGCTGACGGTGGCGGTCTCCGCTTCGCTCCGACTCCGCTGCGATGCTCGGCGCGGGGTCGCGTCGACAAACTCGCTGCGTTCGCTGCGCTCACTCCGCTCAAACAGTGTCGACGAGTCAGATGTGGATGCGCGCTGGGCGCGCCGACCCCACGCCTGCGCTTCTCGCCGCCACCCACAGCGCCCCCGCCGGGCACCGCCCGCCGCGAGGGTGACCGACGAGCGTTTTCGGCGAGGTGCGCCGCCGGTCCTGCAAAGGCGCGCCCGGGCGGCTGGCGGCGTGCGTGGGAGGCGCCGAGAAGCGCAGGGCTGTCGGCCGCGCGCGCAGCGCGCTTCGTTGACTGACTTGTCGCAGCTGTCCGAGCGCAGCGAACGCAGTGAGCGAAGCGAGTTCTGCGACAGGCCGAAAGACCGAGCATCGCAGGGCAGCCCGCGCTCGGCGCCGGCCGCCTCCGTCGCACGCCGACGGCCGCCCGGGCGCGGCTTTGCCGCGCGAAGCGACCGAGCCGCGCGAGGCGACGCATGAACCTCTCGGCGCCGTTCGTCCGCCGCCCGATCGGCACAGTGCTGCTGACGGTCGGCGTCGCGCTCGCCGGCATCGGCGGCTTCTTCGCGCTGCCGGTGTCGCCGCTGCCGCAGGTCGACTTCCCGGTGATCTCGGTCAGCGCCAACATTCCCGGCGCGAGCCCCGACACGATGGCCTCG
>DATMIN010000565.1:0-2782 GCA_035554275.1 Burkholderiaceae bacterium | reverse complement strand
GAGCGAATACGTGACGGCCTCGCCGTCGTCCTGGCTGATGAGAACGCCGTTCTTGCGCCCTTCGATCTCGCCCTTGTAGGCCTCGTAGCTGTCGAAGATGTTGCTGATGAGGCCGGTGCCGCGGGTCAGGTTCAAGAACTCGTTCTGGAAACCGATCAGGCCGCGCGCCGGAATCTTGTACTCCAGGCGCACCCGGCCCATGCCGTCCGGCTCCATGTTGACCAGTTCAGCCTTGCGCTCGCCCAGTGCCTGCATCACGGCGCCCTGGTGCTGGTCTTCGACGTCGGCGGTGACCTGCTCGATCGGCTCCAGGCGTTCGCCGTTCTCTTCGCGGAAAACGACGCGCGGCTTCGACACCGCCAGCTCGTAGCCTTCGCGGCGCATCGTCTCCAACAGGATGGTCAGGTGCAGTTCGCCGCGGCCCATCACCTCGAAGATGCCGTCTTCATCGGTCTCTTTGACGCGCAGCGCGACGTTGCTCTGCAGCTCGCGCTGCAGCCGGTCCCAGAGCTGGCGGCTGGTGACGTACTTGCCTTCGCGGCCGGCGAGCGGCGAGTTGTTGACGCAGAAGTTCATCGTCAAGGTCGGCTCGTCGACGTTGAGCATCGGCAGCGGCACCGGGTTCTCGATGTCGGTCAGCGTCACGCCGATGCCGATGTTCTCGATGCCGTTGATCAGCACGATGTCGCCCGGGCCGGCTTCGGTCGCCTGTTGGCGCTCGAGGCCCTCGAACTTCAGCACCTGGTTGACGCGCGCGTTGAACGGCGTGCTCTCGGGCCCGCTGAACACCGCGACGTTCTGCATCGGCTTCAGCGTGCCCTGGTTGATGCGGCCGATGCCGATGCGCCCGACGTAGGTCGAGTAGTCGAGCGAGCAGATCTGCAGCTGCAGCGGCGCATCGGGCTCGCCGCCGTGCGCCGGCACGTGGCTCAGGATCGTGTCGAACAGCGGCGCGAGATCGGTGCCGACCTCGCCCTGCGTCAGCGTCGCCCAGCCGTTCAGGCCGGAGGCGAACACGACCGGGAAGTCGAGCTGCTCTTCGCTCGCGTGCAGCTTGTCGAACAGGTCGAAGGTCGCGTTGATCACGTAGTCGGCGCGCGCACCCGGGCGGTCGACCTTGTTGACGACGACGATCGGCTTCAGGCCGAGCGCGAGCGCCTTCTTCGTGACGAAGCGGGTTTGCGGCATCGGGCCCTCGACCGCGTCGACCAGCAGCAGCACCGAGTCGACCATCGACAGCACGCGCTCGACCTCGCCGCCGAAGTCGGCGTGGCCGGGCGTGTCGACGATGTTGATGTGGGTGCCCTTCCACTCGACCGCGCAGTTCTTCGACAGGATCGTGATGCCGCGCTCCTTCTCGAGGTCGTTGTTGTCCATCACGCGTTCGGCGACCTTCTCGTTCTCGCGGAAGGTGCCGCTCTGGCGCAGCAGCTGGTCGACCAGCGTGGTCTTGCCGTGGTCGACGTGGGCGATGATGGCGACGTTGCGGATCTGGCGGGTCATGGTGAAACGGCTTTCGGGTCGTGAATGGATTGAAGGCCTTGCACCTCCACCGGGCTCAGCAGCCTCGTCGAAATGAGTTCGCCGGCGGCCACGTGGCCGCCGCCGAGGAATACGGAGGCCGCGCCGGGCGCGGCAGTGGCCGCCGCGGGCCCGTAGACGCGCACGCGCGGCGCGTCGGCCAGCGGCAGGCGTCGCCGCACGCCGGAGAGGAAGCGGCCGGCGTCTTCCGCCCCGAGCCGTACCGCCGGCCAGTCGGCCACCAGCGCGTCGGCCGGCTGCAGCGCGGCGTCGCGCTCGGGCTCGCTCATCGCCTCGAGCGCGTCTAGCGTCAGCGCCGCGTCGAGCGCGAGCGCGCCGCAGCCGGTGCGGCGCAGCGCCGCCAGGTGCGCGCCGCAGCCGAGCGCGCGGCCGATGTCTTCGGCCAGCGTGCGGATGTAGGTGCCCTTGCTGCAGTGCACGTCGAGCACCCAGCGGCCATCGTGCCCGCGTTCGATGTCGATCGCGTGAATCGTCACCGCGCGCGGCTCGCGCTCGAGCTCGATGCCGGCGCGGGCGTATTCGTACAGCGCCTTGCCGTCGCGCTTGAGCGCCGAGTGCATCGGTGGCACCTGCGCGATCGGGCCGACGAAGCGCGCGCACGCCGCCTCCAGCGCCGCGCGATCGACCGCGACCGGGCGCTGCTCGAGCACCTCGCCCTCGGCATCGCCGGTGGTCGTGGTGACGCCGAGTGCGAGCGTCGCGCGGTAGCGCTTGTCGGCGTCGAGGCTGACCTGCGAGAACTTGGTCGCGGCGCCGAAGCACAGCGGCAGCAGGCCGGTCGCGAGCGGGTCGAGCGTGCCGGTATGACCGGCCTTCTCGGCGCGGTACAGGCGCTTGGCGATCTGCAACGCCGCGTTGCTCGACAGGCCCAAGGGCTTGTCGAGCAGCAGCACGCCGTGGACGGCGCGCTTCGGGGTTCGCGGGCGCTGCGCTTGCACGCGTCAGTCGTCCTTCGCCCGCGTCGCGTTCGCCTTCGCGATCAGCTCGCTCAGCTCCAGCGCGCGCTCGGTCGTGCGGTCGAACTTGAAGTGCAGCGTCGGCACGGTATGAATCTGCAGCCGCTTGAACAGGCCGTTGCGGATGAAGCCGGCGGCCTCGTTCAGCGCCGCTTCGCACTCGGCGGCGTCGCCGATCAGGATCGAGAACAGCACGGTCGCGTGCGCATAGTCGGCCGTGACCTCGACCGCGTTGATCGTGACCATGCCGATGCGCGGATCCTTCAGGTCGCGGATCAGCTCGG
>DATMIN010000564.1:0-3734 GCA_035554275.1 Burkholderiaceae bacterium | reverse complement strand
CGGCGGGGGCACCGGCGCCGGCGGCTTCAGCGCGCCGTCGCACTCGGCGATCGCGGTGGCGGGCGTCCAGTAGCCATCGCGCCAGCACAGCTCGTCCGTGCCGTTCTTCCAGGGCAGGTTGCCGTTGCCGTTGACCCAATTGTCAACCGTCTGGGCGGACACGCCAGACATGGAGCCAGCGAGGGCAGCGGTTGCAAAGAGCGACGCCACCTTGTTCAGTTTCTTCATGATTCTCCTCTCGAGGGAAGGCGCAGTAGTGTTCTGCAAAACGTCCGAACCAGAATCGGAAAGTACTGGTAACCCCCGCGCATAGAGCACGTACCCGGGCGCTGACCACCGATCGAGTTATTGTGCCATAGGGCCCCCGCGCAACCCGTTTTTGGCCCGCTGGCGGGCGCTCTGGCCCGTCGATGTTGCATCAGCGCGACAGGCTGCGGCAATTACAATTCCGGGTTGCTTCGCGCCCCGTCCGACCCTCGGTCGACGCCCTTTCGCTTCCACGAAAAAGTTCCGCATGACCCAGTTCGCCAAGGAGACGTTGCCGATCAGTCTCGAAGAGGAGATGCGGCGTTCGTACCTCGATTACGCGATGAGCGTGATCGTCGGCCGCGCCCTGCCCGACGCGCGCGACGGCCTCAAACCGGTGCATCGGCGTGCACTGTTTGCGATGCACGAGCTGAACAACGACTGGAACCGGCCGTACAAGAAATCGGCCCGCATCGTCGGTGACGTGATCGGCAAGTACCACCCGCACGGCGACCAGTCGGTCTACGACACGATCGTGCGGATGGCGCAAGACTTCTCGATGCGCCACATGCTCGTCGACGGCCAGGGCAACTTCGGCTCGGTCGACGGCGACAACGCCGCGGCGATGCGCTACACCGAGATCCGCCTGGCGAAGATCGCGCACGAGATGCTCGCCGATCTCGACAAGGAAACGGTCGATTTCGGCCCGAACTACGACGGCTCCGAGAAGGAGCCGCTGGTGATGCCGACCCGGCTGCCGAACCTGCTGGTCAACGGCTCGGGCGGCATCGCGGTGGGCATGGCAACGAACATCCCGCCGCACAACCTGAACGAGGTCGTCGATGCCTGCCAGCACCTGCTGAAGCACCCGGCCGCGACGATCGACGAGCTGATGGAGATCGTGCCCGCGCCCGACTTCCCGACCGCGGGCATCATCTACGGCCTGTCGGGCGTGCGCGAGGGCTACCGCACCGGCCGCGGCCGCGTCGTGATGCGCGCGAAGTGCCACTTCGAGGACATCGACCGCGGCCAGCGCCAGTCGATCATCGTCGACGAGATTCCGTACCAGGTGAACAAGAAGAACCTGCTCGAGCGCATGGCCGAGCTGGTGCACGAGAAGAAGCTGGAAGGCATCAGCCACATCCAGGACGAGTCCGACAAGTCGGGCATGCGCGTCGTGATCGAACTCAAGCGCGGCGAAGTGCCCGAGGTCGTGCTGAACAACCTGTACAAGCAGACGCAGTTGCAGGACACGTTCGGCATGAACATGGTCGCGCTGATCGACGGCCAGCCGCGCCTGTGCAACCTGAAGGACCTGATCGAGGTCTTTCTCGAACACCGCCGCGAGGTCGTCACGCGCCGCACCGTGTTCGAGCTGCGCAAGGCGCGCGAGCGCGGCCACGTGTTGGAAGGCCTGGCGGTGGCGCTGGCCAACATCGACGAGTTCATCGAGACGATCAAGGCCTCGCCGACGCCGCCGGTCGCGAAGGCCGCGCTGATGAGCAAGAGCTGGGATTCGTCGATGGTGCGCGAGATGCTCGCACGCGTCGCCGGCGACCACCCCGGCGGCCTCGGCGCCTACCGGCCCGAAGGCCTGCCGAAGGAATTCGGCATCCAGGACGACGGGCTGTATCGCCTCTCCGACGAGCAGGCCGGCGAGATCCTGCAGATGCGCCTGCAGCGCCTGACCGGCCTGGAGCAGGACAAGATCATCGGCGAATACAAGGAGGTGATGGCCACGATCACCGACCTGCTCGACATCCTCGCCAAACCGGCGCGGGTGACGGCAATCATTGCCGACGAACTCGCGTCGATCAAGCAGGAGTTCGGCCAGACCAAGTTCGGCGCGCGCCGCAGCACCATCGAGCACAACGCGCTCGACCTCGGCACCGAAGACCTGATCGCGCCGACCGACATGGTCGTCACGCTCTCGCACACCGGCTACATCAAGAGCCAGGCACTGAGCGAATACCGCGCGCAAAAGCGCGGCGGGCGCGGCAAGCAGGCGGCGCAGACCAAGGAAGACGACTGGATCGACCAGCTCTTCATCGCCAACACGCACGACTACATCCTGTGCTTCACGAACAAGGGCCGGGTCTACTGGCTCAAGGTCTGGGAAGTACCGCAGGGCTCGCGCAACTCGCGCGGCCGGCCGATCGTCAACATGTTCCCGCTGCAGCCGGGCGAGAAGGTCAACGTCGTGCTGCCGCTGACGAACGGCGCGCGCAGCTTCCCGGCCGATCACTACGTGTTCATGGCCACCGCGCAGGGCACGGTCAAGAAGACGGCGCTCGATGAGTTCAGCAACCCGCGCAAGGCCGGCATCATCGCGGTCGACCTCGACCCGGGCGACTTCCTGATCGGCGCCGCGATCACCGACGGCCACCACGACGTGATGCTGTTCTCCGATGGCGGCAAGGCGGTGCGCTTCGACGAGGACGACGTCCGCCCGATGGGCCGCAACGCGCGCGGCGTGCGCGGCATGGCGCTCGAGCTCGGCCAGAGCGTGATCGCGATGCTCGTCGCCGAAGACGAGACCCAGAGCGTGCTCACCGCCACCGAGAACGGCTACGGCAAGCGCACCTCGATCCTCGAGTACACGCGCCACGGCCGCGGCACCAAGGGCATGATCGCGATCCAGCAGACCGAGCGCAACGGCAAGGTCGTCGCGGCCACGCTGGTGCGCGCCAACGACGAGATCATGCTGATCACCGACAAGGGTGTGCTCGTGCGCACCCGCGTCGCCGAGATCCGCGAGATGGGCCGCGCCACCCAGGGCGTGACGCTGATCGCCCTCGACGACGGCAGCGAGCTGATCGGGCTGCAGCGCATCGTCGAGAATGACGCCAACGGTGACGCCGCGGCGGAAGCCGCCGACACCCCCCCACCCACCGAACCGAATGGCGGCCAGGAGCCGCCGGCCGAGGAGAATTCCTGATGAAGAAGTTGATCGTGACGGCGCTGCTCGCCGGCGCCGCGATGGCCCATGCCCAGACCGCCAGTGCACCCGCCCCCGCCGCGCCCTCGTCGCCGGCCAAGAAGGAGCTGATCCAGCGCCTGCTGGTGCTGCAGCAGCCGGGCATCGAAGGCCTGGCGCGCAATCTGGTCGAGCAGCCGGCGGCGGCGATGATGCAGGCCGCCGGCCGCGCGCTGCAGCAGGTGCCGGCCGAGAAGCGCGAGGCCATCGGCAAGAGCATCGAGGCCGACGTGAAGAAGTACGTCGACGAGTCGAACCCGGTCGTGCGCGACCGCGCGGTCAAGCTCGCGCCGTCGACGATCGGTGCGGCGATGGACGAGAAGTTCAGCGAAGACGAATTGAAGCAGCTCGTCGCCTGGCTCGAGTCGCCGGTCAACAAGAAGTACGCGCAACTCGGCGCCGACATCCAGAAGAACTTCACCGAGAAGCTGGTCGCCGAATCGCGCCCGACGGTGGAGCCGAAGCTGCAGGCGCTCGAGACCAAGGTGCGCGCCTCGCTCGGCGTGCCGGC
>DATMIN010000563.1:0-3818 GCA_035554275.1 Burkholderiaceae bacterium | reverse complement strand
CGCATTGCGCGCGAGCAGCAGGTCGTGCGTGGTGTCGCCGATCATCAGCGTGCGCGCCGGCGCGACGTCGAACTGCGTCATCAGCTCGACCAGCATGCGCGGGTCGGGCTTGGACGCGGTCTCGTCGGCGGTGCGGGTGGCGTCGAACAGGCCGCGCAACTCCGACTCGTTCAGCGCCGCGTCGAGGCCGCGGCGCGACTTGCCGGTCGCCACCGCGAGCCGCTGGCCGCGCGCCTTCAGCGCCTGCAGCATCGCCAGCGTGCCATCGAAGAACGCGATCTCGTCCTGGCGCGCGAAGTAGTGGTGGCGGTAGCGGTCGGCCAGGTCGCGGTAGCGCTCGCGCGGCAGGTCGGGTGCGGCGTGCTGCAGCGCCTCGGCCAGGCCCATGCCGATGACGTAGCTCGCGCGCTCGTGGCTCGGCACCGCGACGCCGACATCGGCGCACGCCGACTGGATGCAGCGCGCGATCAGCGCCGTCGAATCGAACAGCGTGCCGTCCCAATCGAAGACGATGAGGTCGAACTGGTACGCGGAGGTCATGGAACGGCAGCGGCGGCGAGCGCTCGGATCAGGGCCTCGCATTCTGCCGGCAGCGGCGCCTCGAGTTCGAGCGCGTGGCCACCCTGCGGGTGCGTGAAGCGCAGCCGGCGCGCGTGCAGGAACATCCGGTCGAAGCGCGCGCCGGGCACCGCCTCGCCGCGCGCGAGCGCCTTGTTCAGCGCGAAGTCGCCGTACTTCTCGTCGCCGGCGATCGCGAAGCCTTCGTGCGTCAGGTGGACGCGGATCTGGTGCGTGCGGCCGGTCTTCAGCGTCACGTCGAGCAAGGTGAAGCGCGCAAAGGCCTGCGCGACGCGCACCAGCGTGATCGAGCGGCGGCCGTCCTTGTTGTCGTCGGCGACGGCCCGCACGCGGCGCTCGCCGTCGCCCGACAGCGTCTTGTGCAGCGCGACGTCGATGACCTTGCGGTTCGCCGGCCAGGCACCGATCACGAGCGCGGCGTAGGTCTTGTGCATCGCCCCCTCGCCGCCGTGGCGGCGCAGCTGGTCCTGCAGCGCGACCAGCACGCTGCGCTTCTTCGCGATCAGCAGCAGGCCCGAGGTCTCTTTGTCGAGCCGGTGCACGAGCTCGAGGAACTTCGCCTCCGGCCGGGCCCGGCGCAACTGCTCGATCACGCCCGAGCTGACGCCGCTGCCGCCATGCACCGCGACGCCGGCCGGCTTGTCGATCGCGAGCAGCGCGTCGTCCTCGTAGACGACCGGGAACTCGCGCGGCGGCGCCGGCGGCGTCTCGCTGCGGTCTGCCACGCGAACCGGCGGGATGCGCACTTCGTCGCCGAGCGCGAGGCGGGTATCAGCGTCGGCGCGGCCCTTGTTGACGCGTACCTCGCCGGATCGGATGACCCGATACAGGTGCGTCTTGGGCACACCCTTGAGCAGCTTGACCAGGAAGTTGTCGAGGCGCTGGCCCTCCGACGCCTCGTCGATCAGTACCCGATGCACCGCCGGGGCAACCGGCGCGCTGGCCGGGGCCCCCGCCGCTTTGGCGCCTATAATGCGGTGCACCACGTTACTGCGATAAGTGTTTGATTCTGCGGAGTTTAGTCCGGGGTCGACAACGCGGGGTGTGGTGACCGGGCATGGCGCCGAAGGGCGCGCCCGGCCAACAGGTGATGCAACGCCCCGGTCTGCCGGGCGGCGGGCGCCCTCCCCAAGTGACGGCGCGGCCTCCGGTTCGGGGCGGCAGAGCAAACAAGACAACGAGCTCACTCAAAAGGTTTCCTGGGTATGAGACCGGCTTCACGCCAGCCACGGCGTCGGCCCGTTGCTCCTGCCCGCGTCCAGTGGACCCCCACGATGTCGATCCCCCTCCACGATCCTCGGCGCCACGCGCGCCTGCTGCTCCGGCCCCGTGCCGGCGGCGCGGCAGGCTCGCCGAGCCAGGTGCGCGGCGGGCCGGCAGGCGTGGGGCACGCTGACACGCACGCGCCAACGCTGCGCAGTCACGACGAGCGGCCGGTCAGCTGACCGCTCCTCGTGCGCAGTCCAGGGCGACACCCTTAGCTCCGTTTTCGTTTCTCGTGCATCGAGTCGTCGCCCGCCGGCATCCGCCGGTTTGCGACTGGTGATGTGCGCGCGGCCCGTCGAACGGCGCCGCGCGAAGGAGTGCACGAATGAAACGCATGCTGATCAACGCGACGCAGCCCGAAGAGCGCCGCCTGGCCATCGTCGATGGCCAGAAGCTGATGGACTTCGAGACCGAAATCGAAGGCCGCGAGCAGCGCAAGGGCAACATCTACAAGGCCGTCGTCACACGCGTCGAGCCGTCGCTCGAAGCCTGCTTCGTCGACTACGGCGAAGACCGCCACGGCTTCCTGCCGTTCAAGGAAATCTCGAAGAACTACTTCCGCGAAGGCGCCTCGGTTCGCGATGCGCGCATCCAGGACTGCATCAGCAACGGCCAGGAACTGCTGGTCCAGGTCGAGAAGGAAGAGCGCGGCAACAAGGGCGCAGCGCTGACCACGTTCGTCAGCCTCGCCGGCCGCTACCTCGTGCTGATGCCGAACAACCCGCGCGGCGGTGGCGTGTCGCGCCGCATCGAGGGCGAAGACCGCGAGGAGCTGAAGGAAAACCTCGACCAGCTCGAGTACCCGAAGGGCATGAGCCTGATCGCGCGCACCGCCGGCATCGGCCGCAGCGCGCCCGAGCTGCAGTGGGACCTCAACTACATGCTCAAGCTGTGGGACGCGATCGATGGCGCGTCCAAGGCCGGCAAGGGTGCGTTCCTGATCTACCAGGAATCGAGCCTGGTGATCCGCGCGATCCGCGACTACTTCACCGCCGATGTCGGCGAGATCCTGATCGACACCGACGACATCTTTGACCAGGCCCAGCAGTTCATGGCCCACGTGATGCCGGAGACGGCGCACAAGGTCAAGCGCTACCGCGACGACGCGCCGCTGTTCAGCCGGTTCCAGATCGAGCACCAGATCGAGACCGCGTTCTCGCGCACCGTGAATCTGCCGTCGGGCGGCGCGATCGTGATCGACCACACCGAGGCGCTGGTCTCGGTCGACGTGAACTCGGCGCGCTCGACGCGCGGCTCCGACATCGAAGAGACCGCCACCCGCACCAACCTCGAAGCCGCCGACGAGATCGCGCGCCAGATGCGGCTGCGCGACCTCGGCGGTCTGATCGTCGTCGACTTCATCGACATGGAAGAGTCGAAGAACCGGCGCGAGGTCGAGACGCGCCTGCGCGACGCGCTGCGCCAGGATCGCGCGCGCGTGCAGTTCAGCTCGATCAGCAAGTTCGGCCTGCTCGAACTCAGCCGCCAGCGCCTGCGCCCGGCGCTCAGCGAGGGCAGCCACATCACCTGCCCGCGCTGCAACGGCACCGGCCACATCCGCGACACGGAGTCCTCCGCGCTGCAGATCCTGCGCATGGTCCAGGAAGAGTCGATGAAGGACAACACCGCCGCCGTGCACGTGCAGGTGCCGGTGGAGGTCACCTCGTTCCTGCTCAACGAAAAGCGCACCGAGATCACGAAGATCGAGCTGAAGCAGCGCGTCACCGTGCTGCTGGTTCCGAACAAGAACCTCGAGACGCCGAACTACCGCCTCGAGCGCCTGCGCCACGACGACCCGCGCCTGGAGAACCTGCAAGCCAGCTACACGATGATCGACGAGCCCGAAGAGGAAGTCGGGATCACGCGGCGCGAGAAGACCAAGGCCAAGCAGGAGCCGGTCATCAAGGGCATCCTGCCCGAAACACCGGCCCCGGTGCCGGCACCGAAGCCGGTGCCCGTGCCGGTGGCCGCCC
>DATMIN010000562.1:0-2202 GCA_035554275.1 Burkholderiaceae bacterium | reverse complement strand
CCCGCAGCGCACGATCGTCGCGTACAGCGACAACGCCTCGGTGATGGAGGGCGGCACTACCTCCCGCTGGCTGCCGCAGGGCTACACCAACGCGCCGGTGTATTCGGCGCGGGTCGAGCCGGTGCACGTGCTGATGAAGGTCGAGACGCACAACCACCCGACCGCGATCTCGCCGTTCGCCGGCGCCTCGACCGGCGCCGGCGGCGAGATCCGCGACGAAGGCGCGACCGGTCGCGGCTCGAAGCCGAAGGCCGGCATCACGGGCTTCAGCGTGTCGAACCTGCACCTGCCCGGCACGAACGAACCGTGGGAGCAAAGCCCCTACGGTAAGCCGGACCACATCGCGAGCCCGCTGCAGATCATGATCGACGGCCCGCTCGGCGGCGCCGCGTTCAACAACGAGTTCGGGCGGCCGAACCTCGGCGGGTACTTTCGCGTGTTCGAGCAGGCCGTCGCCGGCCAGGTGCGCGGCTACCACAAGCCGATCATGATCGCCGGCGGGCTCGGCTCGATCGCCGCGTCGCAGACGCACAAGATCGCGTTCCCGCCCGGCACGCTGCTGATCCAGCTCGGCGGGCCCGGCATGCGCATCGGCATGGGCGGCGGCGCCGCGAGTTCGATGGCGGCCGGCGCGAACGCCGCCGCGCTCGACTTCGATTCGGTGCAGCGCGGCAACCCCGAGATCGAGCGGCGCGCGCAGGAGGTCATCAACCACTGCTGGGCGTTGGGCGACGTGAACCCGATCCTCGCGATCCACGACGTCGGCGCCGGCGGCATCAGCAACGCGTTCCCGGAGCTCGTCGACGGCGCCGGCATGGGCGCGCGCTTCGACCTGCGCGCGGTGCCGCTCGAGGAGAGCGGCCTCGCGCCGAAGGAGATCTGGTGCAACGAGAGCCAGGAGCGCTACGTGATGGCGGTGGCACCCGAGGCGCTGCCGATCTTCCGTGCGATGGCCGAGCGCGAGCGCTGCCCGTTCGCCGTCGTCGGCGTCACGACGGCCGAGAAGGAACTGGTGCTCGAAGACGGCACGGGCGGCGCACGCGAGAACCTGGCCATCGCGATGCCGATGGAGGTGCTGCTCGGCAAGCCGCCGAAGATGCTGCGCGACGTGCGGCGCGTGGCCCGCACCGCGCCCGAGCTCGACCTCGACGGCGTCGCGCTCGAGCGGGTCGCGTTCGATGTGCTGCGCCATCCGACGGTGGCCAGCAAGCGCTTCCTGATCACGATCGGCGACCGCACCGTCGGCGGCCTGAGCCACCGCGACCCGATGGTCGGCCCGTGGCAGGTGCCGGTGGCCGATTGCGCGGTCACGCTCGCCGATTTCAGCGCCTTCGCCGGCGAGGCGATGGCGCTCGGCGAGCGCACGCCGCTCGCGGTGCTCGACGCGCCGGCCTCGGGGCGGATGGCAGTCGGCGAGGCGATCACGAACCTGCTCGCCGCGCCGATCGAGCTGTCGCACGTGAAACTCAGCTGCAACTGGATGGCCGCGTGCAGTGATGACCCCAACGCGCCCGGCGACGACGCCGCGCTGTACGACACCGTGCAGGCGGTCGCGATGGAACTGTGCCCGGCGCTGGGCATCGGCGTGCCGGTCGGCAAGGATTCGCTGTCGATGCGCACGCGCTGGTCCGACGGCGGCGAGGCGAAACAAGTCACCGCGCCGGTCAGCCTGATCGTCACCGCATTCGCCGCGTTGCCCGACGTGCGCGGCACGCTGACGCCGCAGCTTCAGCCCGGCGACACGACGCTGATCCTGATCGACGTCGGGCAGGGCAAGAACCGCATGGCCGGCTCGATGCTGGCGCAGGTGCTCGGCCAGTTCGGTAAGACGGTGCCCGATCTCGACGACGCCGCGCAACTCAAGTCGCTCGTCGCCGCGATCAACGCGCTGCGCGCGCAGGGCCGGCTGCTCGCGTACCACGACCGCAGCGACGGCGGGCTGTGGGCGTGCGTCTGCGAGATGGCGTTCGCCGGCCATCTCGGCGTGAGCCTGAACATCGATTTGCTCGTCACCGAAGGCGACGGCATCGCCGACAGCCGCGCCGAATACGGCGACTCGAAGAACTGGGCCACGCAGGTCGGCGCACGGCGCCACGAGCTGACCTTGCGCGCGCTGTTCAGCGAAGAGCTCGGCGCCGTGATCCAGGTGCCGACCGCGGTGCGCAACGAAGTGATGCAACTGTTGCGCGAGCACGGCCTGAG
>DATMIN010000561.1:0-11699 GCA_035554275.1 Burkholderiaceae bacterium | reverse complement strand
CGCATCGAATGCGACCACGCCGTAACGATGAGGATCGTTGACGTGGTAGGCGAACACCGATGCACCTCGGTCCCGCGCGGCGGCGGTCGCGAGCAACCGGTGCAAGTCGTGGCCGTAGAAGATGTTGTCGCCGAGCACGAGGGCACTGGGTTGGCCGCCGACGAAATCGCGGCCAAGGATGAACGCCTGTGCAAGACCGTCGGGGCTGGGTTGCACGCAGTAGCTCAGGTTGATGCCCCAGCGCGAACCATCGCCCAGCAAGGCCTCGAATCGCGGCGTGTCCTGCGGCGTGCTGATCAGCAGGATGTCGCGGATGCCGGCGAGCATCAGCGTGGCGAGCGGGTAGTACACCATCGGCTTGTCGTACACCGGCAGCAGCTGCTTGCTCATCGCGAGCGTGGCCGGGTGCAGCCGCGTGCCGGAGCCGCCGGCCAGGATGATGCCCTTGCGGGTCGGGGTCGTCGTCATGGGGTTGCGATCGGTCGTGAAAGGGGTGCGTCGCGCTCAGCCGAGCACTTCGGTCAGCATGCGCTCGACGCCCGACTGCCAGCTCGGCAGCCGCAGCCCGAACGCCGTGCGCAGCTTGGTCGTGTTCATGCGCGAATTGCCGGGGCGCTTGGCCGGCGTCGGGAACGCGCTCGTCGGCACCGGCTCGATCGCGTCGGGCGCGACGCGGATCGCCTCGCCGCGCGCGCGCGCGAACTCGATCACGTGGCGCGCGTAGCCGTGCCAGCTGGTCTCGCCGTCGGCCACCGCGTGATACGTGCCGGCGAGCTGCGGCTGCTGGGTCACGGTGCGCAGCAGGTGCGCGCTGAGGTCGGCGAGCAGGTCGGCACCGGTCGGCGAGCCGATCTGGTCGTCGATCACGGTGAGGCGATCGCGCTCGCGCGCGAGCTTCAGCATCGTCTTCGCGAAGTTGCCGCCGCGCGCCGCGTAGACCCAGCTGGTGCGCAGGATCAGGTGCGGGCAGCCGCTGGTGCGGATCGCTTCCTCGCCCTCGAGCTTGGTCGCGCCGTAGACGCTGAGCGGGCCGGTCGGCGAGTCTTCGGTCCACGGCGTCGTGCCGCTGCCGTCGAACACGTAGTCGGTGCTGTAGTGCAGCAGCCAGGCGCCGAGCGTGGCGGCCTCGCGCGCGAGCACGGCCGGCGACGCGGCGTTCAGCGCGCGCGCGAAGGCGGGCTCGCTCTCGGCCTTGTCGACGGCGGTATGGGCCGCGGCGTTCACGATGATCTGCGGCGCGACCGCGCGCACCGTCGCCGCGAGCGATTCGGGATCGGAGAAGTCGGCGCGCAGCGGGCCCGGGCTGTCGAAGTCGAGCGCGGTCACCTCGCCGAGCGGGGCGAGTGCGCGCTGCAGCTCCCAGCCGACCTGGCCGTTCTTGCCGAGCAGCAGGATCTTCATGCCGTGATCACGAGTTGGCGGCGCGCGCGCCGTAGTTCCGGTCGACCCATTCGCGGTACGCGCCGCTCTGCACGCGCGCGACCCAGTCGGCGTGGTCGAGGTACCAACGCACGGTCTTGCGAATGCCGGTCTCGAACGTTTCCGCTGGCTTCCAGCCGAGTTCGCGTTCGAGCTTGCGCGCGTCGATCGCGTAGCGGCGGTCGTGGCCGGGGCGATCGGTGACGTAGGTGATCAGCCGGCTGTAGCTGCCGGCCGCATCGGGCTTCAGTTCGTCGAGCAGCGCGCAGACGGTGTTCACGATCTCGATGTTCGGCTTCTCGTTCCAGCCGCCGACGTTGTAGGTCTCGCCAAGCCGGCCGCGCGCGAGCACTTCGCGGATCGCGCTCGCGTGGTCCTTCACGTAGAGCCAGTCGCGCACCTGCTGGCCGTCGCCGTACACCGGCAGCGGCTTGCCGGCGAGCGCGTTGACGATCATCAGCGGGATCAGCTTCTCCGGGAAGTGGTACGGCCCGTAGTTGTTCGAGCAGTTGGTCGTGACGACCGGCAACCCGTAGGTGTGGTGCCACGCGCGCACCAGGTGGTCGCTCGCCGCCTTGCTGGCCGAGTACGGGCTGTTCGGCTCGTAGGTGTCGGTTTCGGTGAACGGCGCGTCGGTCTTCGACAGCGAGCCGTAGACCTCGTCGGTCGACACATGGTGGAAGCGGAATGCGGCCTTCGCGTCGGGCGCGAGCGCCGACCAATGCGCACGCACCGCCTCGAGCAGCGTGAACGTGCCCTCGACGTTGGTCTTGATGAACGCCGCGGGCCCGTGAATGCTGCGGTCGACATGGCTCTCGGCCGCGAAGTGCAGCACCGCGCGCGGGCGGTGCTGGGCGAGCAGCTGGTCGAGCAGCGCGCGATCGCCGATGTCGCCATGCACGAACACATGGCGCGCATCGCCGTTCAGCGACGCGAGGCTCTCGAGGTTGCCGGCGTAGGTGAGGGCGTCGAGGTTGAGCACCGGCTCGTCGCTCTGCGCGAGCCAGTCGAGCACGAAATTGGCGCCGATGAAGCCGGCGCCGCCGGTCACGAGAATCATGGTGTCGAACCCTTCGCGTCGATGGTGTCGATGGTGGTGGGGCGCCGCGCCATCAGAGGCGCCAGACGGCCAGGCCGGCAGCGCGCAGCGCGGCGGCATCGAACGCCGACTTCACGTCGATGAAGCTGGCGCCCGGCGCGGCCTTGGCGGTGAGCCGCGCGAGCGGCCAGTCGCGGTACTGGCGGTGTGCGACCGCGGCGACGATCGCCTCGGCGCGCGGCAGATCGTCCCACGACCACAGCCGCACGCCGTGCTCGCGCAGCGCCTCGGCCGGGTCGGCCTGCGGGTCGTGCACGAACACCTCGACGCCGTAGCTGCGCAGCTCCTCGACGATGTCGATGACCTTGCTGTTGCGCAGGTCGGCGCAGTCCTCTTTGAACGTCAGCCCGAGCACGACGACCTTCGCGCCCTTCACCGGGCTGCCGTTCGCGATCATCTGCTTGACGGTGCGCTCGGCGATGTACTTGCCCATGCCGTCGTTGATGCGCCGCCCGGCCAGGATCACCTGCGGGTGGTAGCCGAGCGTCTCGGCCTTGTGCGTCAGGTAGTACGGGTCGACGCCGATGCAGTGGCCGCCGACCAGACCCGGCTTGAACTTCAGGAAGTTCCACTTCGTGCCGGCCGCTTCGAGCACCTCGGCGGTGTCGATGCCGATGCGGTCGAAGATGATCGCGAGTTCGTTCATCAGCGCGATGTTCAGGTCGCGCTGGGTGTTCTCGATCACCTTGCAGGCCTCGGCCGTTTTGATGCTCGAGCAGCGGTGCACGCCGGGCTCGACGACGCGCTCGTACAGCGCGGCGACGCGATCGAGCGTCTCGGGCGAATCGCCGGCGACGACCTTCAGCACGTTGGTCAGCCGATGCTCGCGGTCGCCCGGGTTGATGCGCTCGGGGCTGTAGCCGACCGCGAAGTCGCGCTTCCAGACCAGGCCCGAGCTCTGCTCGAGCGCCGGGATGCAGACCTCCTCGGTCGCGCCGGGGTAGACGGTCGACTCGTAGACCACGGTCGCGCCGCGCTTCAGGTGCGGGCCGAGCGCGCGGCTGGCGGCCAGCAGCGGGCTGAAGTCGGGGATGCGCGCGGCGTCGACCGGCGTGGGCACGGCGATCAGCACGACGTCGGCCGCGCCGAGCGCGGCCGCGTCGGTCGTGAACTCGGCGTGCGTTGCTCGCGCCATCTCGGCATCGCTGATCTCGCGCGACGGGTCGCGCCCGGCACGGCACGCGTCGACCTTGTCGGCCGCAACATCGAAGCCGATCGTGCGCAGCCGCTTGCCGAACTCGACGACCAGCGGCAGCCCGACGTAGCCGAGGCCGATCACCGCGATCGTCGGCTCCGCAGCCATCTACTTCACGCGCCCGTAGGTGTCCTCGAAGCGCACGATGTCGTCCTCGCCGAGGTAGCTGCCCGATTGCACCTCGATGATCTCGAGCGGCACCTTGCCCGGGTTCGCGAGCCGGTGCGTCGTGCCGAGCGGGATGTAGGTGCTCTGGTTCTCCGACAGCAGGATCACCTGGTCGCCATTGGTGACCTCGGCGGTGCCGGAGACGACGATCCAGTGCTCGGCGCGGTGGTGGTGCATCTGCAGGCTCAGGCTCGCGCCCGGCTTGACCATGATGCGCTTGACCTGGAAGCGGTCGCCCGAATCGATGCTGTCGTACCAGCCCCAGGGCCGATGCACCTGGCGGTGCAGCGTGTGCTCGCTGCGCCCGGCGCCTTGCAGCTGGCCGACGATCGCCTTCACGTCCTGGCTGTGCGCGCGATCGATGACGAGCACCGCGTCGGGCGTCTCGACCACGACCACATTGTCGAGCCCGACGACGCCGACGAGCCGGCTCGTCGCATGCACGAGCGTGTTGCGGCTCTCGAGCACCATCGCGTCGCCGCTGCTGGCGTTGCCGGCGGCGTCCTTCGGGCTCACGTCCCAGACGGCATCCCAGGCGCCGAGGTCGGACCAGCCGGCGTCCATCGGCACCATGCGGATGTCGAAGCCGGGCGCTTCGGGGCAGCGCTCCATCACCGCGTAGTCGACCGACTCGCTCGGGATCGCCGCGAACGCGGCGCGATCCGGGCGGATGAAGCCGGCGTCGCTGCTGCGGCCGCTCCAGGCGGTGAGCGTGGCGTCGGCGATGTCGGGCCGGAACTGCTGCAGCGCCTTCAGCCAGACCGACGCGCGCACGACGAAGATGCCGCTGTTCCAGTAGTAGCCGCCGGCGGCGAGATAGCGCTGCGCGGTCGGCAGGTCGGGCTTCTCGACGAACTGGGCGACGTTCAGTTCGCCGCTGCCGAGCGCGGCGCAGCGCAGGTAGCCGAAGCCGGTCTCGGGCCGGTCGGGCGTGATCCCGAGCGTGACGATCGCGCCCTTGGCGGCGGCGCGCACCGCGCGCTGCAGCGCGCTGGTGAAGCCGGCCTCGTCGACATAGGCGTGGTCGGCGGCGGTCACGACCAGCACCGGGTCGCCGCCGCCGCTCTGCGCGTGCAGCGCGGCCAGCGTCATCGCTGGCGCGGTGTTGCGGCCCATCGGTTCGAGCAGCACGGTGGCGGGCGCCAGCTTCAGCTCGCGCAACTGGTCGAGCACCAGGAAGCGATGCTCCTCGTTGCCGACCACGCACGGCGCCGCGACCTCGATGTCGCTCGCCGCCAGCGACGCGAGGCGCTGCGCGGCCTGCTGGAACAGGCTGCGGTTGCCCTGCAGCACCAGGAACTGCTTCGGGTGCTGGGCGCGCGACAGCGGCCACAGCCGCGTGCCGCTGCCGCCGGCCATGATCACGGGCTGAACGGGGATGGAAGGCATGGCGGTGGTCGAGGTGAGAGGAAGCGGTCAGCCGGCGAGGCCGTCGGGATTCATGCGCTGCCAGCGCCAGCTGTCGGCACACATGGTGTCGAGGTCGCGCGTTGCGCGCCAGTTCAGCTCGGTGTGCGCGCGCGTCACGTCGGCGTAGCTCGCGGCGACATCGCCGGCGCGCCGCGCGACGAACTCGCACGGCACCGCGACGCCGCTGGCGCGCTCGAAGGCGCGCACGACCTCGAGCACGCTGTGGCCGCGGCCGGTGCCGAGGTTGGCGGTGATCGAGCGGCGCTGGTCGAGCAGGTGATGCAGCGCATCGACGTGGCCGGCGGCGACGTCGAGCACGTGGATGTAGTCGCGCACGCCGGTGCCGTCGGGCGTGGCGTAGTCGTTGCCGAACACCTGCAGGCGTGCGCGCTTGCCGACCGCGACCTGCGCGACGTACGGCATCAGGTTGTTCGGCGTGCCGCGCGGGTCTTCGCCGATCAAGCCGCTCTCGTGCGCGCCGACCGGGTTGAAGTAGCGCAGCAGCGCGATCGACCACGCCGGGTCGGCCGCGGCCACGTCGCGCAGGATGTTCTCGCCCATCAGCTTGGTCGCGCCGTACGGGTTGACGGCGGCCAGCAGCGCGTCTTCCGGGATCGGCAGCGTCTCGGGCTTGCCGTAGACCGTGGCGCTCGAGCTGAACACCAGCGTCTTGCAGCCGTGGCGCGCCATCGCCTGCGTCAGCGCCAGCAGGCCGCCGACGTTGTTGGCGTAGTAGGCGAGCGGCCTCAAGGCACTCTCGCCGACCGCCTTGAACGCAGCGAAGTGCACCACCGCGTCGATCGGGCCGCGCGCGAACACCGCGTCGAGCGCGGCCGCATCGGTCACGTCGGCACGCACGAACTCGGGCGCGCTGCCGGCGATGCGCTGCAGCCGCTCGAGCACGGCCGGCGAGCTGTTCGAGAAATCGTCGATGCCGACGACGCGGAATCCTGCGGCCAGGAGGCTCAGCCAGGTGTGCGAGCCGATGAAACCGGTCGCACCCGTCAGCAGGATCCGCGCGGGCTTCATCGCAAGGTGATCGTCGCGGTGCAGCCGACGATGTTGGCGCTGTACGAGGCGGCCTGCAGGCTGCGCGATTCGTGCGAGACGTTGCAGCCGAGCGAGGCGTAGCGCGTGGCCGCCCAGTTCGCGCCGAGCGACGCGAGCTTGTAGTTGTCGCTGCCGATGTTTCCGTCGTAGCTGCTGCGCCGGTATTGTGCATTCGCCGAAACGCTGACCTTCGCGGTCGCCGCGTATGTGGCGCCCAGGCCCAGCGAGTCGGAGGTGGTGCTGTTCTGCGAGAGGTAGGTGGTCTTGGTGCCGGCCTGCAGATTGATCGAGTTGAAGTATTGGCCGTTCGTTCCGGCGTCACGGCTGTACGACGCGTTGAACGCCAGCTTGGCGGTCGGCGCGTAGCTGGCGCCGATCGAGCCGGTCAGGCCGGAGAAGTCGTTCCCGCCGTTGTCGGAGGTCTGGCGGGTCCAGCTCAGCCGCGCGTTCATGTTCGTCTGCGCGGTGCTGCGCCAGCTGCCGGTCAGATCCAGGTTGCGGCCGGTCGTGGTTTGCGATTGGTAGATGATGCCGGTCGGCCCGAAGACGGGGGCGTTGGCCTGGTGGGTCCGCGTGACGCGCGCCGCGACGCCGGTCGTGATCTCGGGGCCGACGTTGTAGTTGACGCCCAGGCTACCGGTGTCGCCGCTCGAGTCGCCGCCCAGGGATTGCGTTGAGGCGTCGGAGTAGCGGACCCGGCTGTGGCCGGCGTTGGCGAACACGCCGAGCCGACCCGCGCCACCCCAGTTCACGGACGCGCTGACCTGATCCGTCTTCACCAGGTTCCTCGGGCACGTGGCCGTGGTCGCGGTACCGCAGGTCTGGGTCGTCGCCGTGGAGTTGCCGTAGAGCGTCGCCAGCGACTGCCCGGCGCTCGCATTGAAGCTGCCCGAGAGTTGCTCGATCGTGGCCCAGTCCCAGCCGGCGGCCACCGAGTAGCTGGTGTTGTTCAGGCTGTCCTGGCTGTTGTACTTGCTGTAGCCGACGGTGGCCGAGCCGTGGAGGTGCTGGCGGCTGATCGTCTGGTCGAAGCCACCGAGCAGGCTGGTCGTGTAGTAGGTGTCGCCGCGCGCGACGGGGGTGCGGTCGACGTTGGAGTCGTGCGTGATCGACTGGCTCGCGCCGATGTAATAAGGGCTCGGCTCGTCAGCGCGGGCGCCGCCGGCCGTGATCGCGAGCAAGGCGGTGGCGAGCGCCCCGAGCGGCGGACGGCGGTGGGAGCGGTGGGTCGTCGGTCGCATGCGAGGGTCTCCGTTCGTGTCAGTCGGTGCCGCCGGCTCGCGGCCGGCGGGCGAGGGTGTGAGCTTCATCAGTATGCGTGCCGGTCGAAGAACACCAGCCGGATCGTGCGCACGATGATCTGCAGGTCCAGCCCGAGCGACCAGTTGCGCAGATACTCCAGATCGTATTCGACGCGGGCCTGCATCTTCTCGATCGTGTCGGTCTCGCCACGGTGGCCGTTGACCTGGGCCCAGCCGGTGATCCCGGGCTTGACCTTGTGGCGCACCATGTAGGCCTTGATCAGCTGGCGGTACTCGCGGTTGTGGGCCACGGCGTGCGGGCGCGGGCCGACGATGCTCATCCGGCCCTGCAGCACGTTGATGAACTGCGGCAGCTCGTCGAGCGAGGTGCGGCGGATGAACGCGCCGAAGCGGGTGATGCGCGGGTCGGCCTTGGTCGCCTGGCGCACCATCGGGCCGTTGTCCTGCGAGCGCATCGAGCGGAACTTGTAGACCACGATCTCGCCGCCGTCCAGCCCGTTGCGGCGCTGCCGGAAGATCACCGGCCCGGGCGAGCTGAGCTTGACCCCGATCGCGATGAACAGCAGCAGCGGCGAGATCAGCACGAGGATGATGCTCGCGAGCACCACGTCGCTGATGCGCTTGGCGAGTTCGTTGGTGCCGGTGAACGGGGTCTCGCAGATGCCCACCACGGGCACGCCGTTCATGTCCTGCAGCCGGCCCTGGATGATGCTGATGCCGAACACGTCGGGCACGAAGAACAGCGACGCGGTCGTGCCCTGCACGTCCTCGAGCAGCTCGACGATGCGCGGCTGCGAGCCCAGCGGCAGCGTGATGTAGACCTCGCGGATGCTGTGCTCGGTGACGTACGCGGCCACGTCTTTCAGGCGGCCGAGGCGCTGCGCGCTGGCCTCCTGATGCAGACGGTCGTCGGTGCGATCGTCGAAGTAGCCGATGAAATCGACGCCGTAGTCGGCGCTCTCGGCCAACGCCTTGGCGACCTTCACGCCGAGCGCGCCGGCGCCCACGACGACCGCGCTGCGCCGCGCCGACGGCTGCGCCGACTGGTGTTGCACGACGAGCTTGCCGATCCACACCGCGAACCATTGCAGCACCGGCGTGGCGAGCGCCCACGCGAGCAGCACGTCGTTCTCGAAGTAGATCAGGCTGCGCGTCGCGTAGCCGCACAACGCGAGGATCCCGAGCAGCGTGATCCACGACGACAGGATGTCGACGCCGGCCGCGATCAGACTCTCGCGGAAGCGGTTGCGGCCGGGGAACGTGAGCGCGAAGACCAGCAGACACAGTGTCAGCGCCGGGCGGTCGACCGGCTCGTCGGCATAAAGCGTGGCGACCAGGAACGTGAGCACCGTGATGCCGGGCTCGAGAAACGCCGCCACAAGCGACGTCACCGACTGCGGCGCGCTGTAGAACGTTCTCTTGTAGGTTCGGTCTTCAAACATGGGTTCGTTGGTCCACACACGCCCGCGGTCGTGCCGGCAGCGTGCGCCCCGCCGCGGGGCCGCGCGGCGGGAGCGGCGCGATCGATCGCGCCTCGCACGCCGGATAGCAACGTGCGTGCCTCCCACGCGGCCGAGATGGCGACGTGACGGGCGATTCTCCATCAAAAACGCCGCCGCACCGCCGCGTGGCCGGGCGGTGCCGCGGCGTGGCGTGCCTACAATCCGTGCATGCTTCACAGTCTCAATTCGCTGTTCGGCACCGCCGTGTTCGAGCGTTTGACGCTGCTGTTGAACCATGTCGTCGGCGCCGAGCCGGTCGCCACCGAACGCCTGCGCGCGCATGCCGGCCGTTCCCTGCTGTTGCAGGTGCAGGGCTGGCCGGCGCTGCTGCCGCCGTTGCCGCCGACCGCGTTTCGTGTCACGCCGGCCGGCCTGTTCGAGTGGTGCGGTAGCGAGCCGCCGGCGCTGCCCGACCTGCAGGTGAGCGTCGAGGCGTCGAACCCGGCGCTGGCGCTGGCCCAGGCGCTGGCCGGCACGCGGCCGAAGGTCGAGGTCGCCGGCGACGCGGCGTTCGCGGCCGATCTGAACTGGCTGATCGACAACCTGCGCTGGGACGTGCAGGACGATCTGGCCGGCATCGTCGGCGCGGCGCCGGCGCGCGAGATCACGCGGCTCGCGGGCGGCGTCGCCGCCGGCCTGCGCGAAGCGGTGCGCGCCGTGTCGGGCCTGCTGGCGCGCGACCGCCCGGCCGGGCCGACGCCAGCGCAATGAGGCATCTCGCGCGGCTGATCGTCATTTCGTTCACGGTGCTGCGCTACGGGTTGGACGAGCTGGCACTGTCCAGCTTTCGCCAGCGCTGGGTGCGCGCGCTGGTGCGGGTGATGACGATCGGCCGGCGCCTCGATGCGCCGCGCGGCGAGCGGCTGCGCCAGGGCCTCGAAAAGCTCGGCCCGATCTTCGTCAAGTTCGGCCAGGTGCTGTCGACGCGCCGCGACCTGCTGCCGCCCGATCTCGCCGACGAGCTCGCGAAGCTGCAGGACGACGTGCCGCCGTTCCCGGCCGCGCAGGCGCGCGCGCTGGTCGAGCGTGCGTTCGGCCGGCCGATCGACGCGATCTTCGAGCGCTTCGACGCCGAGCCGGTGGCGAGCGCCTCGATCGCGCAGGTGCACTTCGCGCGGCTGAAGGACGGGCGCGAGGTCGCGGTCAAGGTGCTGCGCCCGGGCATGCTCGCGGTGATCGACGACGACTTGTCGCTGATGCGCACGCTGGCCGTGCTGGTCGAGCGGCTCTCGGCCGACGGCAAGCGGCTGAAGCCGCGCGAGGTGGTGGCCGAGTTCGCGAACTACCTGCACGACGAGCTCGATCTGGTGCGCGAGGCGGCCAACGCGGCGCAGCTGCGCCGCAACATGCACGACCTCGGCCTGATCCTCGTCCCCGAGATGGTCTGGGATCTGTGCACCCAGAACGTGATCGTGATGGAGCGCATGAACGGCGTGCCGATCAGCCAGACGCAGCGGCTGCGCGACGCCGGCGTCGACATCCGGAAGCTGGCGCGCGACGGCGTCACGATCTTCTTCACGCAGGTGTTCCGCGACGGCTTCTTCCACGCCGACATGCACCCGGGCAACATCCAGGTCAGCGTCGCGCCCGAGAGCTTCGGCCGCTACATCGCGCTCGACTTCGGCATCGTCGGCACGCTGACCGAGTTCGACAAGGAATACCTCGCGCAGAACTTCATCGCGTTCTTCCGGCGCGACTACAAGCGCGTCGCCGAGCTGCATGTCGAATCGGGCTGGGTGCCGGCGGCCACTCGCGTCGACGAACTCGAGGGCGCGATCCGCGCCGTCTGCGAACCGCACTTCGACCGCCCGCTGAAGGACATCTCGCTCGGCCAGGTGTTGCTGCGGCTGTTCCAGACCTCGCGCCGCTTCAACGTCGAGATCCAGCCGCAGCTGGTGCTGCTGCAGAAGACGCTGCTCAACGTCGAGGGCCTGGGCCGCCAGCTCGACCCCGAGCTCGACCTGTGGAACACCGCCAAGCCGTTCCTCGAGCAGTGGATGAACCAGCAGGTCGGCTGGCTCGGCCTGCTCGAGAACCTGAAGAAGGAAGCACCGCGCTACGTGCAGCTGCTGCCTGAGCTGCCGCGCCTCATGCACCAGGCGCTGCAGCCGCGCGTCGCGCTCGAGCAGCGGCTGCTCGAGGCGCTCGTCATCGAGCAGCGCCGCACCGGCCGGCTGCTGCGTGCGGTGCTGTGGGCCGCGTTGGGCGTGCTGATCGGGCTGGCCGGCGCGGCGTTCTGGCAGCGCCTGCACTGAGACGCCGGCCCGGGTCTCGCCGCGGCCACTATAATTCGCGGTTTTCCGTTTCAAATCAAAGGCTTGGTCATGCCGATCTACGCCTATCGCTGCGCCACCTGCGGGCATGCGAAGGATGTGCTGCAGAAGTTGTCGGACCCGGTGCTCACGCAGTGCCCGGCGTGCGGCGCGCAGACGTTCGTCAAGCAGCTCACCGCCGCCGGCTTCCAGCTCAAGGGCTCGGGCTGGTACGTGACCGACTTCCGCGGCGGCGACAAGGGCAAGCCCGACGCGAAGCCCGAGGGCGCCGACGCGGCCCCGGCGGCCCCGGCGGCGCCCGCGGCCGGCGCACCCGCCGCC
>DATMIN010000560.1:0-4418 GCA_035554275.1 Burkholderiaceae bacterium | reverse complement strand
GTACCAGCGCGGCATCGTCACGCGCTCGCCGGGCGGCGAGTGGCGCGTGCGCATCACCGGCTCGCAGGGCTCGGGCATCCTGCGCAGCATGAGCGAGGCCAACGGCCTGGTCGTGCTGCACCACGCGCAGGGCGACGTGGCCGCGGGCGAGGCCGTCGACGTGCTGCCGTTCGACGGGCTGGTGTAGCCGCGCCGATGTAAAGCCGGCGCGCGGTCATCGCCGCGTCACACGCAGCGGCGACGCTCCGCGGTTCGGCACCGTCGCCGCGCCACCGGGTTCATCGCGTGAAGCTTCCGAAATTCGTCTGCGCCACCACCGCCGCCCTCGCGCTCGGCCTGTGTCTCGCAACGCCTGCATCGGCGATCGACCTGATCGCGATCGGCCAGTTGCCCGGCACCCTGGTCGACCACTCCGGCCAGAGCGCGCTGCTCGAAAACGGCGCGCGCGGCGACCTGCTCGGCGGCATCGGCTCGGGCCTGGCCTGGGCCGGCGGCGACACCTTCCTCGCGCTGCCCGACCGCGGCCCGAACGCCGTCGGGTGGAACGCCGCGGTCGACGACACCACGAGCTACATCCCGCGCTTTCACACGCTGCAGCTGAGCCTGCAGCGCAACCCCGGCGCCGGCCTGCCGTTCACGCTGACGCCGACGCTGCTCGCGACCACGCTGCTCTACAGCCACGCGCCGCTGACCTACGGCGGCAGCGTCGCCGGCTACGGCGCGGTGCCGGCCGCGAACGCGCCCGGGCGCCACTACTTCTCGGGCCGCTCCGACAACTTCGATCCGGCCACCACGTCGGCCGACACGCGCGACGCGCGCCTCGACCCCGAAGGCATCCGCCTCTCGGCGAACGGAAAGTTCGTCTATATCAGCGACGAGTACGGCCCGACCCTGTACCAGTTCGATCGCGACAGCGGCGCGCGCGTGCGCGCGATCGCGCTGCCGGCGAATCTGGCGATCGCGCACCAGTCGCCGCAGGGCGCGGTCGAGATTTCGGGCAACACCGCCGGCCGTGTGGCGAACAAAGGCATGGAGGGCCTGGCGATCTCGCCCGACGGCAAGACCCTGTTCGGCTTCGTGCAGAGCCCGCTGATCGAGGACGGCGGCGACGGCGGCCGCATGAACCGGATCGTCGTGATCGACCTCGAGACCGAGGCGGTGCGCCAGGTCGCGTACGACAACTACCTCGCCGACAAGGCCAAGGCCTACAACAGCAGCGAGCTGCTCGCGCTCAACGGCCACGAGCTGCTCGTGCTCGAGCGCGACGGCAAGGGCCTCGGCGACGACAGCAAGGCGGTGGTCAAGCGCGTCTACAAGATCGACCTCGCCGGCGCGGCCGACGTGAGCGCGCTGCACGGCGAGGCCGCGCTGCTGCCGCACGCGGTGCCGAAGACGCTGTTCCTCGACGTCGCCGCCAAGCTGCTCGCGGCCGGCCTGAGCGCCGAGCAGATCCCGGCCAAGCTCGAGGGCATGGCGTTCGGCGAGGACGTGGTCGTCGGCGGCGTCGTGCAGCACACGCTGTACATCGGCAACGACAACGACTTCCTCGCCGTCACGCCGGGCGGCCGCTCGAACCCGAACCAGTGGTTCGTGTTCGCGTTCGGCGCGGCCGACCTCGGCGGCTCGGTGTTCGTGAACCAGCAGTTCAACGGCCGCGCGAGCGCGCCGGGCCAGCAGCGCTGAGCTACAGAGAAGGAGACGGCGCGGTGGCGCGCGCCGGCTCGGGCTCGGCGTCGAAACGCTCGAAGCCGCTGTAGCAGAAGAAGTGCCGGTTCGTCGCCCGGCCGAACAGCGCGAGGCCGAGCCGCTGCGCGAGCGCGTGCCCCATCTGCGTGACGCCGCTGCGCGAGACGACGATCGGCACGCCCATCTGCGCCGCCTTGATCACCATCTCGCTGGTCAGCCGCCCGGTCGTGTAGAAGGTCTTGTCGGCACCCATGATGCCGTTCAGCCACATCCAGCCGGCGATCGTGTCGATGGCGTTGTGGCGGCCCACGTCTTCGACGAACAGCAGCAGTTCGCTCTGGCAAAACAGCGCACACCCGTGCACCGAGCCGGCCGACTTGTAGGTGCTCTCCTGGCGCCGCACCGCGTCGAGCAGGCCGTACAGCGCGTGCTGTGACAGGCGCGCTCGCGGGTCGTCCATCGGCGGCAGGCGAACCGCGTCGAGATCGGCCATCAGGTCGCCGAACACCGTGCCCTGGCCGCAGCCGGTGGTGACGATGCGCTTCGCGGTCTTGCGCTCGAAGTCGGCGATGCCGGCGCGCGTGGCGACGGCGGCGGCCTGCACGTCCCAGTCGACGGTGATCGATTCGATCTCGGCCGGTGAGGCCACCAGCCGCTGGTTGCGCAGGTAGCCGAGCACGAGCCACTCGGGCGCGGCGCCGAGCGTCATCAGCGTGACGAGCTCGCGCTTGTCGACGTACACCGTCAGCGCGCGCTCGGCCGGGATCGAGATCGTGCGGCGCGCGCCGAACTCGTCGAGCACGCCGACCTCGTGCGTCAGGGGGGCCGCGGCGGCGGTCAGGCGGGGCAGCAGCGTCGTCGTCATCGCGCGACTGTAGGGCAACGCGAACGCGGCGCGCTCGCGCGAGCGGCGCCGGTGCGGCGCGCTACTTCTTCGCCGGGGCCTGCTCGGCCGCGGGCGTCTTGCTGTTCGGCGGCGAAGTCGCCATCGTCGCCGGCGAGTGCGCGCCGGCGGCCTCGAGCGGCGCCGACGCGGCCGGCGGTGCCGCGACGAACGGGCCGGGGTCGGCGCACGGCGGCGTGTCGAGCGCGGGCGGCGCGTCTTTCTGCGCCTTGTGATACTGATCGGCGACGCGGGTCATCGCCTGGCACAGCTGGTAGGCGCCGACCTTGTCGGTCCACGCGGCCTTCGCGGCGGTCTCGGCGGCCTTCGCCTTGGCCTCGTCGCTCGGCGCCGGCAGCTTGGCGAACGCGGGCGCGGCGAGCGCAGTGCAGATCAGGATCGGAAGAATGACTCGCATGTGAATGAATCCTCGAAGCCGCGTCAGGCGGCCGGTGCCGCGGGGCGGGCCGGCGTGGCCGGCGGCGGCGTGCGTTGCGCCGGGATGCGGCCGGCCCGGATGTCTTCGTACCAGAGCGCGTGGTGCTCGGCGGCCCAGCCTTCGTCGACGTAACCGGTCTTCATCGCCGCGTAGGCGTCCTTCATGCCGATCGTGCCGAGGTAGATGTGGCCGAGGAACAGCGCCATCATCAGCACGGTCGCGACCGCGTGCACCATGTGCGCGATCTGCATGTCGGAGCGGACGTAGGCGAGGCCCGGGATCAGCTTGTCGAGCACCAGCCCCGACGCGACCACGACGATGCCGAGCGCGAACACGCCGCCCCAGAAGATGATCTTCTCGCCGGCGTTGAAGCGCGCCGACGCCGGCTCGACGCCGCCGAACAGGCCGCCGCCGCGCTTGAGCCACTGCCAGTCGGACGGGTTCGGCACGTTGTCGCGCACGAACGTGACGAACACGATCACCAGCGACACCGCGAACAGCGGGCCGGCGAAGTTGTGCGCGGTCTTCAGCGCGTAGGTCAGCAGCCCGAACAGCGTGCTGCCGACCAGCGGCGAAAGCCAGAACTTGCCGAACGCCATCACCAGGCCCGAAATCGCGAGCACGCAGAACGCGATCGCGTTCGACCAGTGCGCGGCGCGCTCGAAGTACGTGAAGCGCTCGATCTTGCGGCCGTTGTACGGCACGTGGCCGCCGATCGGGCCCTTCGTGAAGTAGAACAGCGCGAGCGCGAGCAGCGTGATCACGACGAGCGAGCCGCCGTACGGAATGATCCAGTGGTTGCGCACCTGGCGCCAGGCCTCGCCGGCGTTGGTGAGGCGCGAGCCGGGGTACTGCACGAACTCCTGGATCAGCACGCCCTTCTCGGCGCCCGGCAGGTTGCTGATGCCCTTGGTGACGCCCGAGTCGCGCACGCCGCGCCAGAACGGCGCGTTGTTGCCGGGCTGGCTCTTCGCGCGCTGCGCGTTGTTGTCGTCGAGCTTCGGCTCGGGCCCGACCACGAACCCGGCGGGCGGGCCGGCCGCGGCCGAGGCTGCGACCTGCGGTGCGGTCGTCTGCGCGGCGGCACCGGCCACGATGAGCGCGGCGGCGAGCGCGGCGAGCACGCGCGGGATCAGGCTTCGCATCGCGTCGGCTCCGTCGCGTCAGCGCGCGTAGTCGTTCTGCGCCTGGTTGCGCTGGCGGATCTGCTGCTCCCACGCCGCCTGGTCGCCGCCCTTCCAGCCGGCGGCGCGAAACGCCGGGTTGGCCGCGTCGGTCACGGCCCAGGGCTCGGCGTCGGCCTTCTTGGCCGGCGCGTCGCCGAGCGTCTGCGGCTTCTCGCCGCAGGCCGCGAGCGACAGGCCGAGCGCGGTGGCGGCGCCGAACGCGAGCGCGCGCGCGATCACTTCT
>DATMIN010000559.1:0-4347 GCA_035554275.1 Burkholderiaceae bacterium | reverse complement strand
CGCGCTCGGCGGCCAGCTGCTCGCGCTCGGCACGCCGGGGGCGGGCACGCGGCTGCGGCTGTCGTTGCCGCTGCCGCTGCCGGGGCGCGCCGCGTGATCCGGCTGCTGCTGGTCGACGACCACCCGGTGGTGCGCGCCGGCTACCAGCGCCTGCTCGAGCAGGACGGCGACATGCACGTGGTCGCGCAGGCCAGCGCGGTCGACGAGGCGCAGGCGCTGTTCATGCAGCACCGCCCCGACCTGACGATCACCGACCTGACGATGCCCGGCAGCGGCGGGCTCGAGCTGATCCGCCGCCTGCGCGAGCGCGTGCCGGATGCGCGCGTGCTGGTCTTCAGCATGCACGACAGCGAGATGCTGGTGCGGCGCGCGTTCGAGCTCGGCGCGCGCGGTTTCGTGACCAAGGGCTGCGCGCCCGAGCACCTGATCGAGGCGGCGCATCGCGTCGTCGACGGCCAGCGCTACCTGAGCCCCGACCTGCCGCCGCGGCTGCTCGACGGCGGCCCGCCGCGCAGCG
The DNA here is from genome assembly GCA_035554275.1 of Burkholderiaceae bacterium. Lineage (GTDB taxonomy): Bacteria > Pseudomonadota > Gammaproteobacteria > Burkholderiales > Burkholderiaceae_C > LMDS01. The sequence goes on along the minus strand of DATMIN010000559.1, from coordinate 3,830 downwards.
GCCTCGAGGCGCTGACGGCGCGCGAGTTCGAGGTCTTCCGCCTGCTCGCGCGCGGCGACTCGCCGGCCGATTGCGCGCGCTCGCTGCACCTGAGCCCGAAGACCGTCGCGAACCACCAGAGCGCGATCCGCGACAAGCTCGGCGTCGGCACCGCGGCGGCGCTGGTGCACCTGGCGATCCAGCACGGCGTGATCCCAGCGCGCGCTCATTGACGATGACGTGACGATGACGCTGCGCATCGAAGCGATCCGCCAACGCCTGCGCGCGCAGGGCGCACTCGCCGGCCACGAACACCGCGTGCTGCGCCACTGGGCGATGGCTCTGCCGCACGAGAGCGGCCGGCGCAAGCCCGCCGACTTCCTGCCCAAGCGCGTGCGCGCGGCGCTGCCCGCGCTCGCCGACGAACTCGCCGCGCTCGCGCAACTGCGCGCCGAGCACGCATCGCCCGACGGCAGCGTGAAGCTGCTCGTCGCGCTGAACGACGGGCAGATGGTCGAGAGCGTGCTGCTGCCCGGCGGTGGCCTGTGCGTGTCGACGCAGGTGGGCTGCGCGGTCGGCTGCGTGTTCTGCATGACCGGCCGCGGCGGCCTTGCGCGTCAGCTCGGCAGCGCCGAGATCGTCGCGCAGGTCGCGCTCGCGCGCACGTTGCGGCCGGTGCGCAAGGTGGTGTTCATGGGCATGGGCGAGCCGGCCCACAACCTCGACAACGTGATCGAGGCGATCGAGCTGCTCGGCAGCGCCGGCGGCATCGGCCACAAGCAGCTCGTGTTCTCGAGCGTCGGCGACCGGCGCGTGTTCGAGGCGCTGCCGCGCGCCAGCGTGCGGCCCGCGCTCGCGCTGTCGCTGCACTCGACCGACGCGGCGCGGCGCGCCGCGCTGCTGCCGAACGCGCCGCGGCTCGCACCGGACGAGCTGGTCGAACTCGGCGAGGGCTATGCGCGAGCCACGCGGCACCCGATCCAATACCAGTGGACGCTGCTCGACGGCATCAACGACGGTGCCGACGAGATCGACGGCCTGGTCGCACTGCTGCACGGCAAGCTCGCGATGCTGAACCTGATTCCGTACAACCGCGTCGACGGCCTGCCGTTCGCGCGCCCGAGCGCCGAGCGCGCCGAGGCGATGGCGCTCGCGCTGCGCCGGCGCGGCGTGCGGACGACGCTGCGCCAATCGGCCGGGCAGGACGTCGACGCCGGCTGCGGCCAGCTGCGCGCGCGCACCGCGCCGCTCGAGCAGCCGATCACGATGGCGCGCCGCCAGCAGCCGGAGCTTCAACAGTGACCGCCGAGCGCCCCAGTCCCGACAAGGACGAGATCGCCGCGCTCGAGCCGTTCGAGCGGCTGCCGCTCGAACGCATCGAGCTGGTCGTGACCGGCGCGCAGGCCGAGCGCGCGGCGCGCGAGATTGCCAGCGCGCGCGCGCTCGGCTTCGACACCGAATCGAAGCCGACGTTCGCGAAGGGCGAGGTCTCCGACGGCCCGCACATCGTGCAGCTCGCGACGCCGGAACGCGCCTGGGTGTTCCAGCTCCACGAGCCGGCGTGCGTGGAGGTGCTCGCCGCGCTGCTCGCCGCGCCGACGCCGAAGGTCGGCTTCGGCCTCGGCGACGATCTGCGCCGCATCCGCGCCAAGCTCGGCGTCGAGCCGGCCGGCGTGATCGACCTGAACCATGTGTTTCGCGCGCGCGGCTACCGCAAGGACATCGGCGTGAAGGCGGCGGTCGCGATCGTGTTCGGGCGGCGCTTCGCGAAGTCGGGCCGCGCCAGCACCTCGAACTGGGCCGCGCGGCGCCTGGCCGAGAGCCAGCTGCTGTACGCCGCCAACGATGCCTGGGCCGCGGTGCGGGTGTTCGACGCGCTCGGGCCGGGCGCGCTCGCGCCTCCTGTACCCTCGGCCCCCTGAAAACCTGAGGAGGCAAACATCATGAAGGACTTTCCCGCCCGCGAAAAGCTCGACCTGACCGAGAAGGTCGCGCGCTACCTCGTGCTCGCCGGCACGCTCGACAAGAGCTCGGCCCCCGAGGACTACGATCTCGCCAACGAACTCAGCTTGGAGCTCGCAATGGTGCTGCCCGGCGCGATCTACCGCGCGATGGTCGAGGCGGCCGCACACCCCGACGGCAAGGTCAACCCGGCCGCGGTGGCCGTGATGATGCGCAAGGAATTGCTCGCCTCGACCGAGGCCGAGCTGCACCCCGAGCAGGTCGCGTTCCACACGCCCGGCATCGCCACCAAGCCGCGCAGCAAGGCCCACTGACGCGCATTTCGTTCGACGACCACGGAGGACTCGCCATGTGCCGCAGCATCAAGACGCTGTACAACTTCGAGCCGCCGGTGACCCCGGAAGAAGTGCGCGCCGCGGCGCTGCAGTTCGTGCGCAAGCTGAGCGGCTTCCACCACCCGTCGCAGGCGAACGCGGCGGTGTTCGAGCAGGCGGTCGACGAGGTCACGGCGGCCGCGACCACGCTGCTCGGCGCGCTGCAGACCCAGGCCCCGCCACGCGACCGCGAGGTCGAGGCGGCGAAGGCGCGCTCGCGGTTCGCCGCGCGCCGCGATTCGATGAGCTGAGCGCGGCGCCGCGATGACCGCTGCGAACACCGACCGCCTGTTCGCCGGCTCGATCCCCGAGCTGTACGAGCGCTGCCTCGTGCCGCTGATCTTCGCGCCGTACGCGATCGATCTGGCCGCGCGCGTCGTCGCGCGTGCGCCGCGGCGCGTGCTCGAGGTCGCTTGTGGTACCGGCGTCGTCACGCGCGAACTCGCGCTGCGCCTGCCGCGTGACGCGACGATCGTCGCGACCGATCTGAATCAACCGATGCTCGACCAGGCCGCGGCCGTCGGCACCGCGCGCGCGATCGAGTGGCGCCAGGCCGATGCGCTGCAGCTGCCGTTCGACGATGCGTCGTTCGACGCGGTCGTGTGCCAGTTCGGCGTGATGTTCTTCCCCGACAAGCCGGCCGGCTACGCGCAGGCGCGGCGCGTGCTGCACCCGGGCGGCGCGTTCCTGTTCAACGCGTGGGACGCGATCGAGCACAACGAACTCACCGCCACCGTGATCGACGCACTCGCGGTGCTGTTCCCGATCGACCCGCCGCGCTTTCTCGCGCGCACGCCGCACGGCTATCACGACCGCGCCGCGATCGAACGCGATCTCGCGCTCGGCGGCTTCGCGGCGTGGCAGATCGAGACCGTCAGCGCGCGCAGCCGCGCCGACAGCGCGCACGCCGCGGCGTTCGCGCTGTGCCAGGGCACGCCGCTGCGCCCCGAGATCGAGGCGCGCGGGCCGGGGCGGCTGGCCGAAGCGACCGACGTGGCCGCCGCGGCGATCGTGCGGCGCTTCGGCAGCGGCGCGATCGACGCGAAGATCCAGGCGCATGTGGTCGTCGCTGTCGACTACGGCGAATCCGGGCCCAGCACCGCCGCCGGCCCCGCGAGCCAGCGCCACTGACCGGGCGCCAGATCGCCCGGCAGCGCGAGCACGCCGTAGTGGCTGCGGTGCAGCGTGCGCACCGTGTTGCCGGCGGCCGCGACCATGCGCTTGACCTGGTGGTACTTGCCCTCGACGAGCGTCATCTGCAGCGCACGCTCGCCGCTGCGCTCGGCCGCCGCGGCGCGCACCGGCAGCGGCTCGTCGTGAAGCTGCACGCCGCGGCGCAGCGCCTCGATCTGCGCGTCGGTCACCGGCTCCGTGGTGCCGACCTCGTAGACCTTCGGCACGTGCTTCTTCGGCGACGTGAGGCGGTGGATCAGCGCGCCGTCGTCGGTCAGCAGCAACAGGCCGGTGGTGTCGGCGTCGAGCCGGCCGATCGGCTGCAGCCCGCGCACGCGCAGC